>JAIXPN010000143.1 GCA_027486235.1 Burkholderiaceae bacterium | reverse complement strand
ATAGAGCCTCTGTGATCACTCATTCGAGATCCCTCCTTCAAAATTAGCCTTTCGGCTAGCACCGCGCAAAGCCCGCGCGACAAGGGCATATGGCAGAAAACTGCCACATTCGGTTCGGATGAAAGTAGCGCTACTCATACTTTCTCCGTAATAGGGGTTGGTACTTTTTCTTGCACGATCTCAGGACAAGAGATCCGCACACGCTCTGCGGTAACCCGCTCTTCTCCAGAGGATTCGGTATCGCGCTCCACGCGATCGCGTAATTGCTTCGCTGCTGAGATTTGTACGAGTACCGGTTGCTTCTGAACATAATTGGCCACGATGGTCTGTGCCTCGGTGTCCCACTGGAATGAATTCGCTGCTTTACTGCGTACCAAAGTGGAATCAACCTTATCCATTTCAGTACCCAATGGCAGAATATGAAACAAGGCATCGAAGAGTCCATTGCAAAACTCTTGGATTAAATACGTAGCGCCGGCATAGCCCATAAATGGTGTGCCGGTATGACGACGAATGACAGCACCCGGGAATGAGGCTGGGATATACATGCCCTTGCCTCCTGCCTCAGCCAAATACATGCGCTCGTTATAACTACCAAAGAGAACCAGGGGGGCCTTCTCTTTGACTAACTTACGGATTTCTTCGCTATCGGTTTTCTGACCTGGTTTGCGCGAGACTGCAAAACTGCAAGGTAAGCCCATCTCGGTTTCAAAGAAGTTCTGAATACCACGGGTATAGGTCTCGTTAGCAACTACCGCAAAGTTAGCTGTGCCAAAGAAATCTTGCGTAACTGAACGCCAGAGATCCCAGATAGGTTTAATCGTCGTGTGTTTCTCACGCTCAATAAATGGCTCTGGGTCTAGATCCAGTAACTCACCTAATTTGCGCAAGAACTTGGTGGTGCTATGTAAGCCAATCGGTGCTTGCAAATAAGGGCGATCGAGCGCTTCACATAACATCCGACCAAACTCACGGTACATACAAATATTGACATCCGCTTCGACCAAGCGTGATACATCGGCTAAATGGCTTCCTAATGGGAACACCATATTGATCTCAGCACCAATCCCCTGCACTAAACGACGGATCTCGGCCAAGTCACTGGGCATATTGAAGGTGCCATAGGCGGGGCCAATAATATTGACACGTGGCTTCTCCCCTTCTTTGCGGGGTTTGCGCTCGGGCACATTCTTCACGCCGTACTCGGACCATAACCAATACATTGCGCGATTGGCACATTGCCATTGATCTTCGTCGATTGTTCTTGGCAAGAAACGTGCAATCGCGGTTCCTTCAGGAGTAACGCCACCACCAATCATTTCTGCAATCGATCCGGTTACAACCACTGCTGGCAGATCGGGATCGAGAGTTGCATGGGCTCGCTTCATCGAGCCTTCTGTACCCTCACGACCTAACTGCTCTTCAGCTAAACCCGTCACCACAATCGGTAACTCATGAGGTGGTAAGGCATCGGTGTAATGCAAGACCGAAGTTACTGGTAAGTTCTCGCAACCGACTGGGCCATCAATGACCACCTGCAATCCCTTGATCGCAGTAAAGACATAAACGGCTCCCCAATAGCCGCCAGCTCGATCGTGATCAATGACGTACATCAGATCATCTCCTCGGCTTTGCGCTTCTTAATGGCTTTCTCCAACTTGCGTCGCGTCTCTGCTTTGAACTCAGGGCGATCTTTTGGAACCGCCTCCCAAACGCCTGCGTTATGTTGGGCACCAACATCACCAAAAAACGCCTTCATCTCATCAAAGCGTGCCTGATTACCAATCGCTGCGTTAATCACTTGAGCTAATGAACCAGCACCAGCTGGCCCCATGAGTGGTCTTGCCGAGATGAGGTTCGTGAAATACAAACTCGGAATCGATGCTTGCTTAGCTGCTTGTACGACCGGAGTTGTTCCAATCGCCAGATCAGGCTTGAACTCTGCCATCGCAGCCAGATCTTGCTCAAGTGATGCACGGAACTGAACCTGCACACCTTTTGCTTCCAGCCATTCGCGGTCCATATCGCTCCACGCTGTACGTGGGCATGCAGAACCTACATACCGCACATCTGCACCACTCTCGATGAGTAAGCGAGCCACCAAAAGCTCAGATCCTTCATAGCCACTTAAGGTAATCCGCCCTTTAATCGGTGTTGCACCGAGCACTGCCTTAATCGCTGGCAAGATTTTATGTTTCGCTGCATTGATTTTTTCTTGTGGCGTATTTGTTGCTTTACCAATTGCCTCTAACCAGGCTGCGGTACCTTCATAACCGACTGGTGCAGATCCCACAATTGGACGTCCTGCTGCTTCAAACTCACGAATGCTTGCGGTGTAGAAAGGATGGATCGCAGCAACTGCTTTGCAATCTAAGGCTTGATACAACTCGCGCCATTCGCGGGTCGGTACTGTTGCACCTACTGCCAAGTCCATCGGCTCAATCATCGAACCAATTACCGCAGGATCAGCGGGGAACATCTCGCCCAATAAAGTAATCGTTGTTTTACTCTGCACGCCATTGCGTGGAGCTTGTACTGGACCTGCCATGATTTCATTACGGGCGTATTGCAACATCGCTCCAGCTAAAACATCCTTAGCCTCTGCATGGGTTGGTACACCAAAACCGGGTACATCAATACCAATAATGCGTACGCCATTAATTTCTTTGGGTAGCAATTGCAGTGGTACACCGCTTGCAGTGGGTACGCATAAATTGATGATGACAATCGCATCGTATTTTTTAGGATCCGCTTGCTCGTGTACCGAGTCACGGATATCCTCAAAGAGCTTGCCAGTGACCAGGGTCTCTGAGTTAAATGGCACATAACCAACACTGCGGCGTGCGCCATAAAAATGTGAAGTGAAGGTTAGGCCATACACACAGCAGGCCGAGCCCGACAAAATCGTAGCGGTACGACGCATGCGTAGACCAACCCGTAAGGAACCAAATGCTGGGCACATACTTTGAGGTTGATCGTGAGGACCTTTTGGATAGTCTTGTGCGTATCGTTGCAAGACCTCACCCTTACCGGCTGACTTTGCAGCATCCATCATCTGCTTCTCACCAGCATGACAACCTAAACCATCCCCCTTAGAGGGATCGTTAGCTAATTGCTCCGGAACGATGGGGATGATGGGCTGGCTCATGTTCTTTAGACCTTGTCGTAGACCACTTCCAAGCTCTTCTTGATCACAGCATCTTTGCCCATCAGGTCGACATAGGTGGCGGGCTCAAGAACGTAATCACGACCAGTGATATCAGATGAGAACAAACCTAATAGATCATCTTGACTGAGTGGCTTCGGACGAACAGGTGGTGCATCAGCAACATTCTTTGCTAACTCCTCAAAGAGCGGGCCCCACTGTGTTCCAGGACGACCAATAATCTCGTAACTAGCACTCTTACGACGGATATCTTCATGCGCTGGGATCGCAGCCAAGACTGGGATACCTGCACGCTCTGCAAACGCTTGTGCCTCACCGGTGTTGTCATCTTTGTTAATCACCATACCGGCTACCCCAACATTGCCTCCCAACTTACGGAAGTACTCAACAGCAGAGCAGACATTATTTGCAACGTATAAGGATTGCAAATCATTACTACCGACCACAATCACTTTCTGGCACATATCGCGTGCGATTGGTAAACCAAAACCGCCGCACACCACATCGCCCAAGAAATCTAGCAAGACATAATCAAAACCCCAATCATGAAATCCGAGTTTTTCAAGGGTCTCAAAGCCATGGATAATGCCGCGTCCACCACAGCCGCGCCCTACTTCAGGACCACCTAACTCCATGGCAAACACGCCATCGCGCTTAAAGCACACATCACCAATCGATACTGAATCACCAGAGAGTTTTTTCTTGGAGGATGTTTCGATAATCGTGGGGCATGCTTTGCCGCCAAACAACAAGGAAGTGGTATCACTCTTTGGATCGCAACCAATCAAAAGAACTTTCTTCCCCTGTTGCGCCATCATGTAAGACAAGTTTGCCAAGGTAAAACTTTTACCAATCCCGCCCTTGCCATAAATGGCAATAATCTGTGTTTCTTTGGTAACCGGGCCCTTATGCACTGGATCTGGTTCCATGTCAGCCTCTTTTTTGAGATTGACAAATTGCACCGTTGCTTCTGCTGGCACACCTTCTAGTTTTGCGGTTGCTGGGCTCATTGCAAGGTTCTCCAATCTAAGACCATCTTTAAACAATCTTTGTCACTAAATGCCTGGCGATAGGCCTGATCCGCCTGATGCGGTGAGGCGTGATGCGTAATCAAACCATCGAGTGATAAACGTCCAGACTCGGCTAAGTTTTTAACGGCTAGTAAATCTTTGGGTTGCCACTGTGCCGCCACACGAATACGTGCTTCACGCATAAACGCCTGCGGAAATGAGAATGTCATTGGCGCGTCATAAAAACCCGCCAAGACAATCTCACCCCCAGGAGCCAAACATGAAATCAAGGTATCCAATAAGGAAGCATCACCACTCACATCCACAATCGTTTTGTAATAGCGCTTTTGATCCGCTTTTGGATCAATCACTTCGTAACCAATCGCACCAGTGCGCCGATCTGCATCGGTCTCCCAAACAACCGGGCTCTTACCAGCTAGCACTGCAATGCGAGCAATTAATCGTCCCAACACACCATGACCAATAATCAGATCGGGCTGTTGACTACCTTCGGCTGCGGTGACATGATGAGCAGTAGCAGCCAGCGCAAGAAGAACAGCCTCTGGTCCTAATTTGCTATCAACTCCAATGACACGACTGGCCGGCACCACAACCCGTGAAGCAGCACCACCAAATAAACCTTTGACATCTCCAAAGCAGCGCGCGCCCGGCACAAAAACCCGTTGACCTGGTTTGTAACCCGAACGAATTCCTGCTTGATAAATTTTTCCAACGGATTCATATCCAGGAACTAATGGATATCCCATTCCAGGAAAGTGAGGCATGCGTCCGCTCCACAATAATTTCTCTGTACCCGTACTAATTCCACTCCACTCAATATCCACCACCACATCGGTCTCAGTGACCGGTGATAATTTCAGCTCGCTCAAGACAACGCTCTCGGGCTTCTCCAGCACGATGGCTTTTGCTTGATAAATTGTGTTCATAGTGTCATTTCTTATTTACATACTTATTGTGTAAATATTTATTTACATAGTGCATTCTTCACCACTTTGGTATCAATGTCATCTAGGGGTTTCTACTAATTACCCCCAATATTTACAAGGGTTTGTAGTACTTTTAGAGCGTTTTTCAGCTAAGCCACTGAAAACATTGGCTTTTTACAATGCAAAATCTGAGCATTCAATGGAATCGCCGATGGCAATAAGGTGATGGATTCAAAGCCCGCTTCTTGCAGCATTTGGCTGATTTCGCCTTGCGTTCTAGGGCGACCCCGGCCCATTGCCAATAAGTAGAAGCCAAAATAGGCGTCTCCCATCGCTTCTTGACCGGGGGTTCCGGCCATGGGCTCGGCTAAGATTAAGCTGCCACCAGGCTCTAAGGCGTTGAATACATTACGTAAAAGAATGGCAACCCGGCTGTCGTCATGATCAAAAATGACGCGGATTAAGGTGGCTACATCAGCCCCCTTAGGTAATTCGCCTTGAAAAAAGTTTCCACCTAAGGCATTGATTTTGTTTGATGAACCAGATTTTTCAATGTAGGCATTGGCTAACTCTGCCACCCCTGGAAGATCAAATAAGGTGCACGTGAGCTGGGGGTACAGAGCGACCAGTTGGCTCACAAAAGCTCCTTGCCCACCTCCGATATCCAATAAATGGCGATGTTTTGCAAATGAATATGAGTCAATCACTTCGGCTGTCACCAAAGGCTGGGTGTGCGCCATCAGCTGTGAGTAATCAGCAACGCGTTGTGCAGATAAAGATTCTGGGCTCGGATCTTTTTCTCCATTGATATACGGCCAGTACTCGGCCATCGCCGCTTTACCTGCTCCATCGCCGCGCAATAAAGCTAACGGGTCTTGCAAATCACGATAGAAATCACCATGGTGAACGATCATGTCAAGCAGTGCGCGATTACCCACCAAAGGTGCGCCCAACATGCCCAAGGCGTAGTGACCATTTTTTCGTTTGCTCAGCAAACGAATCGATACTGCAGCATCCAGTAAACGACTGAGCCCAGACTCGGGTAATGCAATCTGTTTTTGTAAATCCGATTTAGATAATGCGCCGTGCGCAAGCAGTTCAAATAAATGAACGCGGACACAGGCCAGTAATATTTGTGAATACACAAAACCAGCCATCACATCAAATAATGAGGCGGCTTGTTTACGAACAATCCACCGCGTGAGTGGAAAGCGAGCTGCCCAGCGCTGAAAGCGCGGTGATGCAATTACTGAATTTCGCCAATCAGCGAAGGCTTCACTCAAGGAACGATTCGATGAATCTGTCTCTTGAGACACACGCTCAAACTGTGGCATGGTGATGCAGTGGTCGATTGGTATTTACGAACCAAGCTTCTGGAATTAAGCGCTCTGCTTCTTTGGCTACTAAAGCACGCAACATCTTTTCACCCTTGCAACTGGGAATTGAATTAATCGCCTTAAACACCAACTCATCAAAGTGTTGCACCGCGCCCACCAAACCGAGATCCCGTGCTGAACTGGGACGATCGTGAGCAATGTCTTGTCCTTGTGGTTTGCCCATCGTGGCCTGATCAGCCAAGACGTCCCGGATATCGTCCGCCACTTGATACGCTTCACCCAACCACTCACCCAATGGTTTCCATGTATCCGCATCTGCGCCAGCAGCTTGTGCTCCAGCTGCAGTAGCAGCTTCAAACAATGATCCTGTTTTCTCTTTTTGATATTGCTGGAGTTTTACTTTCGCCTCACACTCCCACGCCTGTCCCGCCACAATTCCATGAGGCGCACCAACCGATGCGGCAATCGTGCGCAGCACAGGGGCCAGTCGTAATGGTGAACGCATACTGCAACTCGCAACATACTGAAAGGCTAAGACGATGAGCGCATCGCCAGCTAACACGGCAATTCGCTCTCCGAATGCCGCATGTACCGACGGTTGACCACGGCGCACCAGGGCATTATCAAAACAAGGTAAATCATCATGCACGAGTGAAGCGCAATGCAAGAGTTCAATTGCGCTGGCTGCTGCAGTTGATAGTGCGGGGTCATCATCACCGCATGCACTGGCTACTGCTAAACATAATTGTGGGCGTATGCGTGCGCCACCTGGAAAAATAGAGTGATGCAAGGCCTTTTGTAAATTTTGCGGAGCTGTCTTAGACTCAGCAATAGCCAGAGCGTGATGCAGACCTTTTTCAATCCGCTTGAGCATCTCTTGAGTGGGAGCACTTTTTGAACTCATGGCTTGCTTTCTGGT
>JAIXPN010000159.1 GCA_027486235.1 Burkholderiaceae bacterium | reverse complement strand
TTTAGATATTGCTCTAAGCGATGATGCGGGTGATTTAGTCTATTTGGCCGCTCTTGAGAGGGCTCTTGATTATCTCGGTGCGCAAGATATTCATTTCCTCATTTACTTAGCGGGCGCCGATCCCTTCGAAGATGATCGTTTGGGGCGTTTGCGCATTACCCAAGAGGGCATGGCCTTTCGGGATCAACGCGTCTTTGAATTTGCAAGCGCACAAGGAATGCCGATTGCCTTAGCCATGGCAGGCGGATACGCTAACCCGATTGAGAAAACCGTCTTGATTCATCATCAAACCATTGCTCTTGCTCTACTGCATCAGCATACAATTGCAGCATCTTTATCGAAGCACTATCCATGAGTTCAACACCGGCGCGTTTCCCCCTTGAGTCCCTGGCAGCGCCCATCTTTGTATTCATATGGAGCACAGGTTTCATCATTGCGCGCTTTGGCATGCCCTATATGGAGCCTGCGACCTTCCTGTTCTTGCGCTTCACAGGCGTCTTAATCGTGATGGGCCTCATCATTATGTTGTGGAGACCCGTTTGGCCTGACCGTGCGCAAACGATCCACATTGCAATTGCTGGAGTGTTGTTGCAGTTTGGCTATGTCATGGGAGTTTGGAGCGCTGTACGTTTAGGAATGACCGCCGGATTGATTGCCTTGATTGTGGGATTGCAACCAATCTTGACAGCCTGGAGTGCGTCCTGGGTATCTGAGCGAGTCAATTACCGACAATGGCTTGGACTGCTATTGGGCATTGCAGGCGTTGGTCTAGTTGTTGCCGAGAAAACAAGTTTCTTGAACATTCCTGTTACTGCTTATGTCTTTGCAGTCGCTGCTTTATTCTCCATTACCTTTGGCACTCTGTACCAGAAAAAATATTGCCCACAGTTTGATCTTCGTGCCGGCTCAATGATCCAGTTTTCAATCTCTTCACTATTGTGTTTAATCGTTGCGTTGCTATTTGAGACCCGTGAGATCGTATGGAATGCGTCTGTGATTGGCGCCTTATTGTGGGGCATCTTACCAACCTCGATTGGCGCCATTAGCTTGCTTTTTATTCTGATTCGAAAGGGTGCGGCAACCAAGGTCACAAGCCTGCTCTATTTGACTCCCCCAACAACGGCACTTTTTGCATGGATCCTCTTTGATGAGCCCTTAAGCCCAATGATGTTGGTGGGATTGTTATTGACTATGACCGCCGTGATTTTGGTCAATTATCAGCAAAATAGTTCACCCAAATTGAAATAACTTTATTATCATGTGGCAAACATTGTTCTGGGGTTTGTATTGAGAGTGTCACCTGTGACGGTTTACCTGGTAGCGCCGTTTTTATCTGGCTTGCAGATAAGGATTCAACACCCCCTACGTTTTCTAGCACTTGTCTTTCTGGGCATCAGTTTGTGTGCAATGAAGCCGGTCTTAGCCCAATCATCCCAGCCTGCAAAAACAACCCAAGCTAAAAAACCAAAGTCAGCCAATCCCAAGCAGGTACGAACTACCGTAAATCGCCCGAAGGTAGCTAATGCGCAGGAGTCGGGCGGGCGACCCTCGTTTGCAACAGCCATGGGTCTGCGCAATCAGCAAGATGAGCTCAATCTCAAATCCAGTGTGGCGATGGTGGTTGATCAGCAAACCAAAGAGGTTTTGTTTGAGAAGAACCCGGATGTGAGTTTACCGATCGCCTCGATTACCAAATTAATGACCGCGATGGTTGTGCTGGACTCGAATGCGCCGCTCGATGAGGTCTTAACCATTACGCAAGAAGACGTCAAAATTTATGCCAAATCCCGTTTAGCACTGGGTACCAA
The DNA here is from genome assembly GCA_027486235.1 of Burkholderiaceae bacterium. Classification (GTDB taxonomy): domain Bacteria; phylum Pseudomonadota; class Gammaproteobacteria; order Burkholderiales; family Burkholderiaceae; genus Polynucleobacter; species Polynucleobacter hoetzingerianus. The sequence continues at coordinate 24,848 of JAIXPN010000159.1, read as the reverse complement.
GTTGACGCGTGAAGAGGCCTTGTTATTAGCCCTCATGTCATCTGAGAACCGTGCTTCATACATCCTGGCACGCTATTACCCAGGCGGGGTTCCTGCTTTTATCGAGGCAATGAACCATAAGGCGTATTCCTTGGGGATGACGCACTCAAAATTTGCTGATCCTACCGGCCTGCTAGCCACAAATGTATCAACTGCGGAAGATCTCGCACGTATGCTCGTTGCTTCCTATAACTACAAATTAATCCGCGAGTTCTCGATATGGCCAGATATGACCATGGTGATTAATAAAAGGCCGCAGGTGTTCTTAAATACTAATCGACTAGTTCGTGCTGGTGATATGGAGATTGGTTTGCAGAAGACCGGATTTATTAGTGCAGCAGGTAAGTGTTTGGTAATGCAGGCAAAAGTGAATGGCCTGCCATTACTCTTGGTGTTCTTAGATTCTGTGGGAACGCAATCCCGTTTTGCAGACGCTGTCCGCGTTAAAGATTGGATTGAACGCTATCAACCCGGTGAGCCCAAACCCATTCGTCGCTTGACGATGTAATTACGCCTCTTTTTTGAGGTTGGCGTGAGGGGCTTTGTATCCCAAGCCCTTGGAGATTTGCAGAGCGGTGTCTTGAAGCGCCTTTAGCCAGTCTGGCTGCATGCGATCCGTTGGTGAGCTGAGTGATAAGCCCGCAACCAGTTTGCCTGTGTCATCCAAAATACCGGCAGCTAAGCAACTCACCCCAAGTTCTAATTCTTCATTGTCGCGCGAGTGGCCAACATGACGCACACTGCTTAACTCACTTTCTAGCTTTGCAAGTTGGGTAATGCTATTACGGGTATGACCAGCAAGACCTGTACGGGTTGCATAAGCGCGAACCTGATTAGGATCATCCACTGCCAAAAATAATTTGCCAACGGAAGTGAGGTGAAGGGGTGCGCGGCCACCAATTGCGCGGACAACCTGCATTCCTGAGCGTTCGCTATAAGCGCGATCGACATAGACGATTTCATCACCCTGGCGCACTGAAAGATTAACCGTTTCCCCGGTCAATTTATGCAGGGCTCGCATTGGTAGTTGCGCTGCCTCGCGAACTGATAGACGCTCTTTAACGAGATTACCAAGTTCTAAAAGACGCAAACCTAATTTATAGGTACCACCGTCACCCCGCTCGACGAGACGACATGCAACCATATCATTCAGAATACGATGGGCAGTAGAAGGGTGCAAACCCGTTTTCTGGGAAAGCAACTTAAGGCTGCTTGATTCTTCTTGATCGGCCAAGCAATCAAGTAGGTTCATCATGCGCTCAACCACCTGAATGGCGGTCTTGCCAGCCTCACCAGCGTTCTTATTTGCTTTGCTATCCATGCTCATGATTGTATCGAGTTTTCACTATATTGCATATTGTGAAACGTTATATTAATTCAAATGAAACTGCTGGGGTAAAAAAATGAACTTAGTTAAAAGCGCGCACGCAGTCTCGAATGAGTTTTGGGCCTTTATAGATCAGGCCTGTATAGATTTGCACCAAACTGGCACCCACATCAATTTTTTGCTTCACCGCATCTGCCGATAGAATGCCGCCGACCCCAATGATCGGAATGCGATTGTGCAGATATTGGAAGAGATGATGAATTGCTTGATTGGAGAGCTTTAATACTGGCGAACCGGATAGGCCACCTGCCTCGTTGCCATGATCTAGTTTCTCAACCCCATTGCGACTGATGGTTGTATTGGTAGCAATAACGGCATCGATTTCAAATTCCAGCAAGAGATCTGCAATTAATTTGAGGTCACTCGCTTCTAAATCGGGCGCAATTTTCAGGAAGAGTGGTTTACGAACACCATATTGATCGGACAGTGACCGACGCTCCTGTTGCAAAGCACCTAGCAATTGGCGAAGCAGCACCTCGCCTTGGAGATCGCGCAGGTTCTTGGTATTGGGTGATGAGATATTGGCTGTGATGTAGCTTGCGACGGGATAAACAGCTCGCATGCAACTGACATAATCCTTGCTTGCATCCTCTAAGGCTGTGCTGGCGTTCTTACCAATGTTTAAGCCAATCACACCGCCTTCTTGATAAAAGCGTGAGCGCTTAACGCGTTCAACACACGCATCAACGCCATCATTGTTAAAGCCCATGCGATTGATGAGTGCGTTAGCCTCTGGTAAACGAAACATCCGTGGTTTGGGATTGCCAGCTTGCGCTTTGGGCGTTACTGTGCCGATCTCGAGAAAGCCGAAGCCTAAGCTAGCTAAGGCATCAATGTGTTTGCCGTCCTTATCAAGGCCGGCAGCTAGTCCAACGGGGTTGCGAAACGTGATACCGCACAGGTCTACCGGTTTAATCAAGGGCTTCCCAATAAAATTCTTCAGAAGGCCACAACGTTCTAGGCGATCGAGTTGGGAAAATGAGAAGTCGTGGGCCTCTTCTGGGTCCATTGAAAACAGAAGAGGACGTAAGAGGGGGTAGGTATCAATCATGCGTACGCGATGGTATTAATCGTTGCCACTGATCATCCACCAATCCTTCAATGGGCTGAAACTTGGCCTTGTACGACATTTTAGGACTCTTTGCGATGTAGTAACCCAAATACAGGTAAGGTAGACCCAATTGCTGGGCTTGCTCGATTTGCCAAAGGATGCTGTAAGTGCCATAACTTGCATTTGCCTCCTTGGCATCAAAGAAGGTGTAGACCGAGGAAATGCCTTGTTCAACCACATCAATCATGCTGACCATGCGCAGGCGACCTGGGTGGGGATCGTTAGGCCCATCTCGAAATTCAACGATGCGAGAGTTCACTCGGCTTTGCAATAAAAATTGCATGTATTGCTCTTGATTATCGTCTTCCATTTGGCTGCCACGATGCCGCTGTGTCTGATAGTCTTGATAAAGGCGATAGTGCTCCTCTTGATAGGCTAAGGAGAGAACTTGAACTTGTAAGCCAGAATGTTTTTTCCAGCTCCGTCGTTGGCTGCGATTAGGTTCAAAGTACTGCACTGGAATACGGGTGGCGATACACGCTTTACAATGATCACAATAGGGTCGATAGGTAAATAAGCCACTGCGACGAAATCCGGCATTGACCAAGTTGCCATAGACGTCCTCACCAATTGCATGGGAAGGAGTTGCTACTTGTGAGCGGGCAATTTGCTCCGGTAAATAACTGCATGGATAGGGCGCCGTTGCATAAAACTGAATGGCAGTAATCGGGAGTTCTTGAATTCGGCTCATGTGCGATATTTCTCTAGAACCGTTTTATCAAAATCCCAAGCCCAAGAATCATTTTGCACAACAGCTTGCTGCAAATGCTGTAAAAAGACATCGCGCGCGATCGGTTTAGCGCCGAGTGAGAGAAGATGAGCGGTTTCTTGCTGGCAATCGATAAGGGTCACTCCATGATCGTAGCACCATGCACACAAAGCTGCCAAAGCAAGCTTGGAGCTATCTTTTTCTCGAGAGAACATAGATTCACCGAAGACCATTTTCCCTAAACACACGCAATACAAGCCCCCAATAATGTGTGAGTGATGCGAAATGCTGATGCAGTGTGCGCGCCCCTGCTCATGGAGGGAGGTGTATGCATCAATAATTTCATGGGTGATCCAGGTGCCATCTTGACCGACGCGTTCAGTGGTTGCGCAGGCCCGCATTACCCCACCAAAATCGCGATCGACGTGCAGTTGCATATCTGGATCATCTAAAAAATGCTTGATGGTTTTGTGTAAAGAGTGACTAATCTTGAGATCTGCGGGGTTTAAGGTCATGCGTGGATCGGGTGACCACCATAAGACCGGTTGACGCTCTGAGTACCACGGGAAAATACCGCCTTGATAGGCGCGCAGAAGCTGCCCCGCAAAGATGCGTTCGCTAACGCCTAGTAATCCCGGGACCTCTGGGTCGGGATCGCTTTCTGTTTGTGGATCGGGAAATGGATCGTTGGGTCCAAGCCACGGGATCGTGCTCATATGATTCGTTCACCCGGCAGAATATCGCGCGTGCGAACGGTCAGTTGATCAAGGAGGCCTGCACGAGCATCCGCGAAATACCATTGCAGGGTCTGCTTGACGGTTGGGAAAGCCAGCTCATTCCAAGGAATCGTATCTTCGGTGAAGAGGGCAACCTCAAGACTTTCAGAACCTGCCGCAAAATCTGGCGTCCGCATCTGGGCTAAATAAAAGAGATGGACTTGTTCAACATGTGCCACATTTAAGAGCGAGTACAAAGACTGAATCTCGACTTCAGCCCCAGCTTCTTCAAAGGTCTCGCGAATGGCGCCATGTTCAGTACTCTCACCAATTTCTAAGAAGCCTGCGGGTAAGGTCCAGTAACCATGCCTTGGTTCAATGGCTCGCCGACAAAGCAAGACCTGGTTCTCCCAAATGGGGATGGTGCCGACAACATTACGTGGGTTGCGGTAATGAATCTCTTTGCATTGTGAGCATACATGCCTTAGGCGAGTGTCATCGGACGGTATTTGTAGAGCAAGGCTCGCACCGCAGGAGGGGCAGTAGTTCATAAATGGGCTTTGATCATTCCACGCAGGGCATTACATAGCATTATTTCATTGGCACCCATTAGATCTGCAATAGTCAGGTTAGCTTCACGGGTTTTGAGCGCAGGGTTACTCAAGACAGCGGCGCGCATGACCCCCGGCAGAACGCCGGCCGAGAGTGGGGGAGTTAACCACTCATCCGAGTGTTGTGGGCGAACAAAAATACTCGTACGACCGCCCTCGGTAACCTTTTCTTGCTCGTTGATAAATAAGGCATCAAAACCACCTAGAGAAACAGCCTTTTGCCAACCAGCATCATACAAACTACGCTGTGTAGTTTTGTGAAGCAAGAGCGGATTACTGGACTGCATTCTGAGTTGATCTGTATCGTTCTTCAAAATCTCGTGGGCCCAAAACACCTGAACGGATGAGGGTAGGTCATCCAATGGGGCACTGGATATAGACAACTCACCAAAACCACTCAGATCTAGACGCACTCGATAGGCAGTATTTGCGGGCAGCTCACTGGCTGTTTGCTCTAGTAAAGCACGCGCTTGATTGATATTGAGAGGAATGCGTAAAGCCTTAGCTGAATGCGACAGACGGTCTAGGTGTTCACGGTAAAGAGCGATACGCTTGACACCATCTTCGGCATTAAAGCGTATGGTTTCAAAGAGACCAAGACCACTGGGTAAGCTGGATAAAAAAGCAGCCTTAATCTGACATTCTTGATACTCTGCTTGCGCTTCAGAGTCGATGGTGATACCCGCACCCACACCCAAAACAAATTGAGATGATTGCGTGTTACCTTGCATCTGTAGAGTTCGAATAGGCACACTCAGTGCAAAGTCACCATTCGGATCAAACCACCCGAGCGCTCCACAATACCAAGTACGCGGACTATCTTCGAGCTCTTGAATAATCTCCATGCTACGTTTCTTGGGAGCTCCCGTGACTGAACCACAGGGGAAGACTGCTTGCAAAATCTCCGCAATACTTAAATGGGGCCGTGCCTTAGCCTGAACGGTTGAGGTCATTTGCAATACATTGCCATGACGATTGACCTCAAAGAGGGCTGGAACTTCGACACTACCGGGTTCTGCGATACGTCCAAGATCATTGCGTAACAGATCAACGATCATGACATTCTCAGCTTGGTTCTTGGGATCATCTGCGAGCTCGTGCGCGGTATATCGCCTAGCATCAGCAGTGCCCTTCATCGGTTGCGCAAGCAATACCCCCTTCGTACGTTTGATAAAGAGTTCAGGGGACTGCGATAACAAAAAATCCATACCATCTTCAAGATAGGCGCCATACCGACCGGGTTGACGTTCACGTAGTTGTGCATACAGTGCTAGCGGCGACCCATAGGCTTGGCCGGTGATGCGATAGGAGTGATTGATTTGATAGGTATCGCCGCTACGGATCCATTCATTAATCTGGTCTACATCCTGAGCAAAGCGCCGTTCATCAATAGAATCTTCTAGATTCATTACCCCAACAACTTGATTGTCCTTGGCCAGGGCATTTTGCAACCAGGCATCGACTTCTTCTTTGGAATATTTATTCACTCCCGCAAATGACCACGCGCGGATTAAAGGCAGGGGCTCACTGTATTTACAGGGAATGCCTTGAAAGTAATAACCCAGCTCGTATGAGAATAGGGTAACGAGATAGTCACCACGGTCTAAGGCTGCTTGCATCTCTGCAAAGCAGCCCTCCAACTCAGCGGTTCGGTCTACGCGCCAAGTGTGTTTGACGTGTTGATAGAGCCGGCTACTTGGATGCTCCCGGCTACTCTCAACATCGTCTAGAAGAACCATTGGGTTTATTTGAGGATGGTGACCGATTCAATGACAACAGGAGTATTGGGTACATCGGCCATGCGACCCCGTGGGGTTGAAGCAATCCCAGTGGGCACTTGTTTAATCTTGTCGATGGTTTGGTTCCCAGAAATGACCCGACCGAAAACGGTGTAACCATTACCCATTGCATTGGGGTAATCCAAGCCTGGATTATCTTTGACATTAATAAAGAATTGCGCAGTCGCTGAGTCGGGATCCGAGGTTCTGGCCATCGCAATCGTATAGATCTGGTTCTTTAAACCATTCTGTGCCTCAGACACAACTGGAGCCTGTGTGGGCTTTTGGACCAACTCGGTTGTAAAGCCACCACCTTGCACCATGAACCCGTTAATCACTCGATGGAAGATCGTGCCATTGTAAAAACCACTTTTGACATAGCTTAAAAAGTTATTCACTGTTTTGGGCGCCCTGTCAGACTCTAAATCCACTACAAAGTTACCCTGATTGGTCTTGAACTCCACTTTGGGACCTGCATGAGCGGGCAGGGAGAGTGTGAAGACACTCAGTGTGAGCACAAGGCTTAGCCATAATTTACGCATAGTACCTTCTTTCAGATTGCACGAGTTGTTGATGATTGATTGTATTAGCGATTGGCATAGGCCTGCGCAAGTTCATTCCAGGCGGTGGTGTAGTTGGGGCTACGCTGTAGGGAGCGCATGGTCCAGCGTGGCCGCAGGCCAGCTCCAGCGAGTCTTAAGGTATTAGAACCATAGGTGTGATTGAGTTGATCCATGAGCTGCATCAATCGATGCGAACGCGTGCGCTCTGGGGGAGTACAAAATAAATCATCTTGCGCTTGGTGTGCCGGATAGAGACCCAAGAGCATGACCCCAGCCTTTTTATAAGCATAGCCAGCACAATAAATTTTCTGAAGTCCCTGGCTTGCCAACTCGGCTAGTTGGCGCTTGTCATCCTTTCCTGTAATGAGCGGGATGGTGATGCTCTTGGCGTATTGCTCACGATGCTGTGCAAAAGGGTTAGTACGAATATAGACCAGTAGATGCGAGCAAAAGGATTGCTGCTGACGTAATTTCTCGGCAGCACGGCTGATGTAACTCACTACCGCCTCTTGTAGTTCGGGAAGGTGATGTACGGGCTTACCAAAACTCTTGCTGGAAATAATTTGATGCTTGCGTACGAGATGCTCATCGTGCGTTTCTTCTAAATCAAGACAACTGACGCCATTGAGCTCGTTGACTGTACGCTCCAAGACAACCCCAAAGCGTTTACGGATCAGGCTAGTTGAGGCGTATTTCAGATCACAGACCGAATAAATGCCAAGCTGATTGAGTTTGATTGTGAGGCGTCGACCGACCCCCCAAACTTCACTAACCTCAATGCTACTCATCAGCGCATCTTCTTCTAAACGATTGCAATGCTGCCAACTAAATACACCTTTGTAATCAGGGTGCTTCTTGGCAATATGGTTGGCTAGCTTCGCTAATGTCTTGCTAGATCCAATGCCAATGCAAGTGGGTAAGCCTAAATAATGCTTAATGCGTTTGCGCATGGCTTGTGCTTGAGCAAGCAGATCAGAGCGAATACCAGTGAGATCCAAGAAGCATTCATCGATTGAATAAATTTCTTGATGGGGTGAGAGCTCACCAAGCAGGGCCATAAGACGGGCGCTCATATCGCCATACAAAGTGTAATTCGAGCTAAGCCAAATTAAGCCATGTGACTGTACAAAGTGCTTTGCTTCAAAGAAGGGTGCTCCCATCCGAATCCCCAAAGCGCGCGCCTCTTGACTGCGGGCCACGATACAGCCATCGTTATTGGATAAGACCACCACAGGCTTGCCTTCAAGGTGCGGATTAAATACCCGTTCGCAAGAGACATAAAAATTATTGCCGTCGACTAAGGCAAATACTGCACCCATGGTCACACTTTATGAACAACGTGGGCAACAACACCCCAAATCTGTAACTCTTGCCCATTCTGAATCGCAATATCGGGGTAATCTGGATTATCGGCACATAAGACCACCTTACCTCGTTGATGATGCAAGCGTTTGACCGTGAGTTCACCATCCAGTACGGCAATGACAACGCGACCATGATTGGGCTCAAGGGAGCGATCGACCACCAACAAATCTCCATCATGAATACCAGCACCAATCATGGAGTTGCCTTTCACACGTAAGAAGAAGGTGGCCTCGGGATGCAAGATCAGGTGTTCATTGAGATCAAGGCGCTTGTCGTAATGATCGGCAGCAGGCGATGGAAAGCCGGCAGGAGCTCGACCGGCAATCAAGGGTAATCGACAAAGCCGATGGCTGGCTGGGATAAATAGATTGGAAAAGGCGGGGCTAAAGGGGGTAGTTTTCATATACTGTGTATTTATACAGTATATAGTAATTTTGTTGCTTCTAAAGGGTCAAGCGGGCCTCAAGACCCCTTTGCCTTGGTATCGAGATCCTTCAAAAAACGCATACGCTCTGCAATCTTGCTCTCGAGACCGCGATCAACAGGCTCATACCAAGAAGGCTCCTTCATACCCTCTGGTAAATAGGACTCGCCAGCTGCATAGGCATGAGGCTCATCGTGGGCATAACGATAGGCATGGCCATGACCCAGCTCTTTCATAAGTTGGGTGGGCGCATTGCGCAAATGGATGGGTACGTCACGACTGCGATCGTGAGCAACAAAATCACGCGCCGCATTAAATGCCTTGTAACTCGCATTACTCTTTGGGGCAATTGCTAAATAGACCACTGCTTGCCCTAAGGCGAGCTCACCTTCAGGTGAGCCCAAACGCTCATAGGTCTGTGCCGCATCGTTGGCTAATTGCATGGCTCGTGGATCAGCTAAACCAATGTCTTCCCAGGCCATCCGAATGATACGTCTGGCTAAATAGCGCGGGTCAGCGCCACCATCGAGCATACGGCACAACCAATAGAGCGCAGCATCCGGATGAGAGCCGCGCACCGATTTATGCAAGGCAGAAATTTGATCATAAAACTGATCGCCACCCTTATCAAAACGCCGCGCATTAAGAGTCAGCGCATTTTCAATAAAGGGTGTATCAATTTCAGAGACGGAACTATTGGGTGCACTTAATGCTTGCTGAATTTGTTCAACTAAATTAATCAAGCGACGCGCATCACCATCGGCATGAGCAATGATGGTTTCTAGTGCAGCGCTTGTGAATGGGGTATTGGGCAAAGCATGCTTACGAGCGCGCTCTAACAGTTGCCCAAGCTCATCGTGATCCAAGTGTTTCAAGACATAAACCTGTGCACGCGAGAGCAGGGCGGAGTTCACTTCAAATGAGGGATTCTCGGTGGTTGCGCCAATTAAGGTAAAGAGCCCGGATTCAAGATGGGGCAAGAGCGCATCTTGTTGACCCTTATTAAAGCGATGAATCTCATCGACAAACAAAATCGTTTGCTTGCCAGATTGGGTCATGTCGTGACGTGCTTGCTCAATGGCCTCGCGGATTTCTTTGACACCCGCCAAGACCGCTGAGATAGCAATAAAGGAGCGAGTAAATGCTTGCGCAGAGAGTCTAGCAATCGTTGTTTTACCAACCCCAGGAGGCCCCCACAGAATCATGGAGTGCGGTTGACCCGATTGAAAGGCTAAGTAGAGTGGTTTGCCAACGCCAAACAAATGCGTTTGACCGATCAACTCATCAATCTTCTGCGGACGCAGTGTCTCAGCGAGTGGCGGTATTGGCTTGGAATCAAATAAACCCGGCATGATCAAGGTATTCTCGCACTTTTATGAAGCAGACTTGTTTGTCATCTTCATTACATAAATTTGGCTACAATTTGCCCTATGAATGAAAACAAACCCTTTCAGATCGAAGAAAAATTACGCCCCTTGCCACGCTGGATCTTTATGTCCCGCTGGTTGCAGGCCCCCCTATACATTGGCTTGATTGTTGCCCAAGGCGTTTATGTTTGGCAGTTTTGGATGGAGCTTGTCCACCTCATCAGCATGATGAAGGACAAGGAGATGACCGAGACCGCTCTGATGCTTGTGGTTTTGGGGTTAATCGATGTGGTCATGATCTCAAACTTATTGGTCATGGTGATTGTCGGCGGTTGGGAGACCTTTGTGTCTCGACTGGAACTGCATCATCATCCCGACCAACCTGAGTGGCTATCGCATGTGAATGCCGGTGTTCTTAAGGTCAAACTGGCAACCGCGATTATTGGTATCTCATCGATTCATTTGCTCAAGACCTTTATTAATGCCTCGACCTATGATGAGAAGACCTTGTTGTGGCAAACCTTAATTCATGTAACGTTTGTCATCTCAGCCGTTGCGATCGCCTACACCGAGAAGATTATTGCCTCAGCGCATCAGAAGCATCATTAATACGCTCAGTAGTTGCGCAGTAAGGTTGTAATACCCGCCCAAGCCATGCAGAAAGACGCTACTAGTGTCAGATGAGTGCGCATGCTCAGGAATGCCTTAGCGGTCTCTGCATTTGCAAAGTAATACTGATACGTGTTTTGATCAATCAGTCGCTGCACAATCAAGGTGATTGCCAAGAGTAGTAGCGCGAGTGGAATGTAAATATGAATGGCTAACCACGAGACCAAAGCAGGGACAACCCCCCAGATCCAAACGCTATGATCAAGCCAGCGATTGCGCGTGTTCTGGCCAATGGTTCTAAAACATGCACCCCAGTGCAGGGCCCCTAAGAACGAAGCAATCACTGCCCCATAGGCAACCAAGGACTCCAAGGCGATTAAATCATTGGGACTATCGGCAAACTGAACGCTCAGACCAAGTCCCACAAATGGAATGAGTCCTGCATAACCCATGATTCGAATAACTAAGGGCAAATTCATATTCATTATTTCTTGTCATAGACATAAACACCGCGACCAGTCTTGCGTCCAAGATAACCCTTGGCAACAAGATCGACTAATAGTGGTGAGGGGCGGTATTTATCATCCTTCATCTCATGTTGGTAAACCTCCATAATGGCTAAGCAGGTATCCAAACCAATTAGGTCGGCTAATGCAAGTGGGCCAATGGGATGATTGCAACCAAGCTTCATGCCAGTATCAATATCCTCTGGACTGGCGATACCCTCATGCAGAACAAAGAATGCCTCATTAATCATCGGTAGAAGAATGCGGTTCACCACAAAACCCGGCGAGCTTTGCACAGTAATCGGCTCCTTACCCATCGCGTTTGCCATCGCAAGCACTGATTTGAGAGTCTCTGGACTGGTCTGTTTACCCATAATGACCTCAATCAAGGCCATCAGCGGCGGTGGATTAAAGAAATGAATTCCGATAAAACGCTCTGGCCGCGAATTGAGTGAACCAAGATGTGTAATCGAGATCGATGAAGTATTGCTCGCAATTATTGTTTCTTTACCAACCACTTGATCTACTTGCGCCAAGATCTTCTCTTTAACGGCTTGATTCTCGGTAGCCGCTTCAATGACCAAGGAGACTGCTGCTAGATCAGCATAGTGAGTAGTCGTTTTAATCCGCGCTAGAGTCTGCGCCTTTTGCTCAGCAGTAATTGATTCTTTCTTGATCAGACGATCTAAGCTATTGTTGAGTGCAGCCAAACCTTTCTCTAAGGCAGCATCGTTGATATCTAAGAGGATTACGTTAAAACCGGCTCCCGCGGCAACTTGAGCAATACCATTGCCCATCGTGCCCGCGCCAATAATCCCAATTGATCGTATCTCCATACTAATTCTTTCTGCGTTTATATTGAGTCGCGCCAAAGAGCTGCTCTTTGTCATTCTGATCCATCTCTGGCTTACGCAAGTTGGTTAATACCTCAACACCACGTTTGACAGCAGGGCGCTGACCAATCATCTCAAACCAGCGCTTGAAGTGAGGATAGTCTGCTAAATCCATTCCCTGCTTATCCCAGCGGCGCGTCCACGGGAAGATAGCAATATCGGCGATGGTGTATTCATTACCGACAATGTATTTATTCTTCTCGAGGCGCTGATCCAATACGCCATACAAGCGTTTAGCTTCATTGGTATAGCGCGCAATTGCGTAATCGACTTTCTCTGGAGCATACAAACGGAAGTGATGGTTTTGTCCCAACATGGGGCCCAAGCCACCCATTTGGAACATGAGCCATTCCATGGTCTCGTATTTGCCGCGAATCGATTTTGGTAAGAAGCGACCTGTTTTATTGGCCAAGTACAGCAAGATCGCACCAGATTCAAAAAGATGAATGGGTTTACCGTCAGGACCATTTGGATCAACAATGGCCGGAATCTTATTATTGGGACTAATCGCTAGGAATTCTGGCTTGAACTGATCACCCTTACCAATATCAACAGGGATTGCGCGCCAGTCACGACCTAAGCGATAGCCACATTCTTCCAACATAATATGAATCTTGTGCCCATTGGGTGTGGCCCAACTGTAGACATCAATCATCGCCGACTTTGTTGCTTTACTCATCGTAACCTCTTTGTATCAATATCAATGCATTATGAAGATAGGGCTTGCAAACGCTCTAAGGCGGTCCGCAAGGTTTGCTCTTGTTTGGCAAAACAGAAGCGGATGACTCCGGATTCGGTTTGTTTGGCATAAAACGCCGAGTTTGGGATCGCAGCGACGCCCAGTTCAGTAGTGAGCCAGCGACAGAACTCTGCCTCAGATAATTTTGCTTCGGCAAGCGGGAGTGCCGAATAATCCACACACTGAAAGTAACTACCAGTGCAGGGCAAGAGTTTTAACCGCGTTTTCTCCAAACCTGCTCTAAATAAATCACGTTTGGCTTGATAAAACGCTGGAAGAATTAGATAGTGCTGTGGTTCTTGCATATAGCTCGCGAGGGCATATTGCATGGGCGTATTCACTGTAAATACATTGAACTGATGCACCTTCCGATATTCGTTCATGAGGGATGATGGAGCTGCCACAAAGGCGACCTTCCAGCCCGTCACATGAAAGGTCTTACCAAAACTAGAGATTAAAAAACTGCGCTTCACCAGTTCGGGATGCCGAGCAATGCTTTGATGAGCAGCGCCGTCATAAACCATATGCTCATACACCTCATCACTGAGGATGAAGATTGATGTGTTCTTCACCAAATCATGTAATGTTTCTAGGTCCTGCGCATCCCAAATGCTGGCAGTAGGATTGTGAGGTGTATTCGTCAGAATTAAGCGAGTCTTTGGATTGATGGCATTGGCAATTGCTATCCATGGCAGAGCATACGATTGCACCTGACCATTGCTATCTCGTACAAGTTCCATCGGAATCGAGATTGCTTTGCCACCAGCGAGTTCAATGGCGGGTAAATAACTATCAAACGCAGGTTCAATCACAATAACTTCATCACCACGGCCAACGCAGGCTTGTATGGTGGTGAAGATGGCTTGTGTTGCACCCGCAGTAACGGTGATCTCGGTATTGGGGTCATAGCGATGACCATACAAAGCCTCAATCTTGTTGGAGATGGCTTGACGAAGTTCGGGAACTCCAGCCATCGGTGGGTATTGATTGTGACCTGCGCGCATTGCATCATTAACTGCATCCAGTAAGTTGGGCTGGCAGGCAAAATCTGGAAAGCCCTGACCTAAATTTATTGCGCCATGTTCGGCCGCGAGGGCGGACATGATGGTGAAGATCGTTGTGCCAACATGGGGTAATTTCGATGGGAATGTGGCTTGACCGACACTATCGCTAGAATGAGGGGTCTGTGTTGCTTGCGTATGCATTGTTAAATTGTGCCATGTAGAGCCTAAAGATTTAGGATCATCGATTCAATTGTCGCTTAACCGTCGTTTTTTTCATCTCCCTTTTCTGCGTTGGCTGCCTGAGTACAAGCGGCCTGGGGTAGTGCGCGCTGATCTTTTGGCTGGCCTAACTGGGGCGATTGTGGTTCTGCCCCAAGGTATCGCCTTTGCCTTATTAGCCGGCATGCCGCCTCATTACGGTCTTTATGCAGCTATGGTTCCCTGCATCATTGCTGCCTTGTTTGGCTCAAGCCGGACCATGGTGACCGGTCCTGCGAATGCGATTTCGCTAACCACGATGGCCTTAATGGCGCCATTAGCGATTCCAGAGAGTGAGCAGTATGTTGTTTTGGTGCTGACCTTGAGTTTCTTGGTTGGCATCATTCAGATTACTCTAGGATTTGGTGGTGCAGGTAAATGGGTTGAGAAAGTACCTCATTCGGTCATTGTTGGTTTTACTGCCGGTGCTGCTATCTTAATTATCAATAGCCAAGTTGGAACCCTGCTCGGTATTGATATTCAGCGGGGCAGTTCTGTGCTTGATACCCTCACAAAAACATCTACCGCAATTCAACAGGGTCAGTGGCGACCCGAGGTTTTGGTGCTGGTATTGATCACCTTAGTATCCATGTATTTATGGAAACCCCTGAACAAATGGGTGCCAGCGATGTTGATTGGAGTGATTGTGGGTAGTATCGCCTTGCTTGTTCTAGAGCGCTATTTCCCTGCCTTTGATCAAATCCGGCGGGTGAGTGCGATCCCGGGTGCGCTACCTCCACTTTCATTTCCACAACTATCGCTTGATCATCTGCAACTCTTATTTGGTCCCGTTTTGGTGATGACCCTGCTTGCATCAACCGAAGCGATGGCGATTGCTCGTGCTGTGGCACTCAAGCGCGGTGATTCATTTGATGCTAATCAGGAGTTCATTGGGCAGGGCTGCGCAAATGTTGCTGGTTCTTTCTTCTCCGCCTATCCATCAAGCGGCTCCTTCAATCGCTCGGGTGTGAACCTGGCAGCCAATGCCCAAACGCCGCTATCGGCCATCTGCGCTGCACTATTTCTGATTGCCATTCTGGCCTTTGTTTCACCATTGGCGGAGTATTTGCCCTATGCGGTGATCGCTGCCTTATTGCTAGCCGTTGCCTGGAACCTGATTGATGTAAAGCAAATTCGGCATGAGATTCAGTCGGGTCCGCGCGAGTGGATACCAATGCTCATCACAGGACTGGGCACCATTTTGATTTCCCTCGAATGGGCTATTCTGATCGGCATCTGTGTAGCTGCTGTTGCCCAGCGTTGGCCTCCATCTGCAAAATAATGGCAGATGACTAGAATAGGGCATGTATCTATTTTGAAGAAGATTGATTTATGTTGATAGTGCTCTCACCCGCTAAGTCGCTCGATTACGAGTCACCCATTGCCACCAAAAAGCATACCTTGCCAGATTTTGTTGCAGAGTCCGCCAAGTTAATTGCTGATCTCAAAAAGTTATCTCCACAACAGGTCTCAAAATTGATGGCCATCTCCGATCCACTAGCTGCTCTCAATGTTGGGCGCTATCGCGATTGGTCAACAAAATTTACAAGTAGTAATAGCCGTCCTGCTTTGCTTGCTTTCAATGGCGATGTATATGAGGGCTTTGATGCTAAGTCTCTCGATAGCAAAGCCCTCGATTTTGCCCAAGAGCATGTCCGTATTTTGTCGGGTTTGTATGGGGTCTTGCGCCCCTTGGATTTGATGCAGGCCTATCGTTTGGAGATGGGCACTGCATTCAAGAACGCACGTGGTAAAGACTTATATGCCTTTTGGGGTGATCGCATTACCAAATCGATTCAGAAAGATTTAAAGAAACAAAAGAAACCTTTCTTACTAAACCTGGCGTCGGAAGAATACTTTAAGGTGCTGCAGGCCGATGAACTCGGCTACCCAGTGATTTCTCCTGTTTTTCAGGATGCGAAGGATGGTAAGTACAAAATCATCTCTTTCTATGCCAAGCGTGCACGTGGTTTGATGGCCCGCTTTGTGGTGGAGAACCGCATTGTTGATCCAGCCGATCTTAAGAACTTTAAGAGCGAAGGCTATCGGTATAGTGCTGCAGAGTCTGAGCCTGATAAACCCGTATTTCGTCGCGCTGAGCAAAAGAAGTAAAGTAGATTAAATCCAAGAGGGTACTTAAGCGCTATGGCAGTCCACCGTTCTAAATCTGCACAACGTGTTTCTCCTGAGTCTGAACGCTTAGTGGCCGATTCCATCTCATTAGCCGCTTCCGGCAGTCAGCTGGAGGATCGATTTTGGGAGGAGCGCTTACGTAACCGCCTGCTAAAACTCTTAAATAGTCATCATCAAAATGTGATTGATACGGCTCTGGATCAAACCTTTCGGATTAATACAGTAGCGTTTGAAGTGCTTGCAGATACGGCGGAGACCTTGGCAGAGTCGATGCGGTTTGAGCATGATGGTAATACCTGGGACGCCTTATTAATTGCCATGCCGATTGTTGCCCATACGCGTTATCAAATTCCATCTGGACCATTGCCCGTCGAAATTGTTGAGTCAGCTGCTGCAGCAATGCAAAAGTCAATTGCCGCAGATGGCACGCAGTTAGCGATTGTTCCTTGGCTCTATAGCATCGATCAGATGCCGCATTCGCATTCACAAACCCGCGCATTGCTAGAGACTCTTGCTATGGCAGCTGTTTCTGGTGGCGATATGAAACTCGAGTTACGAGATATGTCGGAGACCATTGCTGTACTTGCGGACCCGAGGTTCATTCTGGCAGCGATCGTAGCGCCGCATGATCAGCCAATCTTCCGTTGGCAATTGGATGCGCCACAGCGTCAGGAGCGGGGCGTTAGTCTGATTGAATGGCAAACGGCCATGTATGAGCCATTAGTCCACTTATTACCAGGCTGCGAGTTTGAGCTCTTGTTACCTGAAGCCTATTTCACAAACTGCCGTCTGGCAGATAAGCACGTACGACCACTGAGTATTCGTGCGGCCGTGAACTTCCTCGAATCAACGCTTGGGGTCTTGCCTGCGGGTTTATCGTGTGTTGTGGGCGCCTTTGGTGAGGAGCAGGCGGATGAGTACCGTATTGCTTTCAGTCTGAAAGGTTCATCCGAAGTGATTTATGGGGTGATTTGGCCCTTATATGATCGCGAGAACGTGCCCACGGATGCGCTCAACGATGTCTCTGATGAAGATAGCCCAATCAAACGAATTTGTGACGCACTTCATGACTCTGGTGTGGAGGATGTCTTCCGACACGCTGTATTGTTCTCGCCAGAACTGTGTGATGACTGTGGTGCGCCTTTATTCCCAGACCGTCAGGGCGAAGTGGTGCATGCAGAGATGCCTGAAGATAGCCCCTCGCAACAGCCCTTATTTCATTAACTGCGTTCGTGCATTACTTTTCTAATGCAAGCAGGTGAGCCTCTTTGCCTTCTTTCATTGCCACTGTTTTGCACTCATCGGCAAGTCGAGTACCAGTCTTAATATTGAAGAGCATAGCCTTAGGCCCAATCACCACAAGATCTAAACCACTCTCGTGATTCTTAAAGCGCATACTGCCGGGTAAAGAGGCTTCCTTTTGCATTTCATAAGACTTAGAGCGCCATTGCACTAATAATTTATTGGCGGGACCGCTGGTAATGAAGCGCTCGTTATTGCTGCAGCTCCACATGTGAGGAATGGTAAGGGAGCTTTCTTGTGCCAGAACCAAGCTTGGTAAGCACAGCGCAAGGCCTAGACCGAGACCGCTTACAAACTTATTAGGTAATAGACGCATGAATTCTCCCTGGACCGTTCTATCTTAACTCAGGAGGTGTTTTACGCCTGCCTGCTCTTCGAGTAACTCATTTAAGGTCAGGGTCATGCGCTCACGCGAGAACGCATCAATCTCTAAACCCTTAACAAGAGTGTATTCACCATTGGCACAGGTTACTGGGAAGCCGTAAATAACCTCGGCTGGGATCTCGTAATCACCATGCGAGGCAATACCCATTGTGACCCACTTACCGTTAGTACCCAAGACCCAATCGCGCACATGATCGATCGCAGCGTTTGCAGCCGATGCTGCAGAGGATAGACCGCGTGCTTCAATAATGGCTGCACCACGTTTGCCTACGGTTGGGATAAAGACATCTTTATTCCATGCCGCGTCATTAATCATGTCTTTGACAGATTGACCATTGATGGTGGCAAAACGATAGTCGGGATACATAGTTGGACTGTGATTGCCCCACACAATGAGCTTCTCAATATCGGCAACTGCCTTATTGGTCTTGCTCGCCAATTGCGACAAAGCGCGATTGTGATCAAGGCGCAACATCGCTGTGAAGTTCTTAGATGGTAGGCTGGGAGCGGATTTCATAGCGATATAGGCGTTAGTATTGGCTGGGTTGCCAACGACCAAGACCTTTACGGTGCGCTTTGCAACTTGGTCAAGTGCCTTGCCTTGTGCTGTAAAAATTTGTGCGTTTGCCGATAGCAAATCCTTGCGCTCCATTCCTGGACCACGAGGACGTGCACCCACTAAAAGTGCAACATCGATATCTTTGAATGCAGTCATGGGATCGCTATGTGCGCTCATGCCGGCCAACAATGGAAATGCGCAGTCCTCAATTTCCATCATCACGCCCTTGAGAGCCTTCTGTGCTTTCTCATCTGGAATCTCCAGCAATTGCAAGATCACCGGTTGATCTTTGCCCAACATATCGCCATTGGCAATACGAAATAAAAGGGAATAACCAATTTGACCAGCTGCACCAGTGACAGCGACACGCATAGGGGCTTTTGCCATTACAAACTCCGGGTAATTAATGTTGAAAAGGGGAACTGCGCTACAAAAACACTAGTTTACATTTACACTAGACCTAAGTCTTGTATAAGATAAAAGATTAAGCCAAATTTATCATGCGATCGTTTGAACAGTCCGCCAGTTTTAGTCCGCTTTATCAGCAGATTAAGGACCTCATTGTGGCTAGTTTGCAAGCGGGTGAGTGGCAACCCGGCCATGCTATTCCAAGCGAGATGGAGTTGGCGGAGCGCTATAAGGTTAGCCAAGGAACTGTGCGTAAAGCGATTGATGCCTTAGCTGCAGAAAACCTGGTTGTTCGTCATCAAGGTAGGGGAACCTTTGTAGCGAGTCACCGTGAAGAGGCTGTGCAATATCGTTTCTTGCGCCTGATGCCCGATGATGGCAATGAACTCATCCTTAAAAGCAAGTTCCTGAGTTGCGAAACCGTTGCTGCAAGCGAAGATCTTGCCAAGAAATTCAATATCAAGAACAAAGATGCTCTTGTGCTGATTCAGCGCGTGCAAACCTTTAAGGGCAGACCGGTTGTTTATGAGTCGATTTACCTCGTCGCAAATCGTTTCAAAGGCATTACGCTCGATCGTCTCAATAATTGGCCTGGACCTTTGTACGGTTTCTACGAAAGCGAATTTGCAACCCATATGGTGAGAGCGGAAGAGCACATTAAGGCGGTCGCCGCGAATTCAGAGGTTGCTGAACATCTGAGTCTTGCTAAAGCCGCCCCAGTATTGTTTGTCGAACGACGGACATTCACGTATGGCAATAAAGCAGTGGAGCTGCGCTTAGCACACTATGAAACAGGTGATCTGCATTATGTAAATGACCTTAATTAGTGCAGCAGAGTAAGGATAAGTACCTAAAGTATTATTTATAAAAGTCTATAGAATCAATTAGTTAAATTAAGATACTGAAAATAATGTCCAATAAGTCTGACGTTTCTACTAGAATATGTTGCAACACAGCAAATAATAATAATTTGACCCTTATTTGTCAGGATTACAACCAGATATGAGTGACTCCCATCAGGACTCAAATACAGCCCAGCCTCGGCCGGTTTTTCGGAATATCGGCATTGGTCAGTTAGCGCAATATCGCCTCCCTTGGCCCGGCAAAGTTTCAATTCTTCACCGCATCTCAGGTGCCGCCTTATTTCTCTTTCTGCCTTTTATTCTGTTTCTCTTTGATAAAAGCCTTGCCTCTGAAATGAGCTTTGCGTATTTCGCCGACCTCATGAGCAACCCCCTCATTAAATTAATTTGCTTAGGCTTAATTTGGGGCTTTTTGCATCACTTCTTTGCAGGAATTCGCTATTTATTCCTCGATTTAGAAATGGGCGTTGATAAAGCAGCTGCCAATCGGTCTGCGGTGAGTGTGATGATTGTTAGTTTGGCTCTCACTGCAGTGTTGGGTTTACGTCTATTCGGCGTGTTCTAAGGAAAGGATCTCAGAGCATGTCAAAAAACAATATCGGCCCAAAGCGTTTAGTTGTTGGTGCACATTACGGTTTAAAAGAGTGGATTATTCAGCGGGTGACTGCGATTGTGATGGTCGTATTTACCATCGTACTTTTGATCGCATACTTAATTGCAGGCAATCCAAGCTATGAGGGCTGGGCTGGTTTATTTGCAAACCAGTTCATGAAGTTATTAACGTTCTTAGCTCTTTTGAGTCTCTTCTATCACGCCTGGATTGGTGTGCGTGATATCTGGATGGATTATGTAAAACCCGTTGGTATTCGTTTGACACTACAAGTTCTCACAGTATTGTGGCTTGTAGGTTGTGCGGCTTATGCCATTCAAATCTTATGGAAAGTGTAAGGAATGACAGCCATTAAAAAATCACTTCCACGCCGACGTTTTGATGCGGTGATTGTGGGTGCAGGTGGTTCTGGAATGCGTGCCGCATTGCAGTTATCCGAAGCAGGTTTAAGTGTTGCTGTTCTTAGTAAGGTATTTCCAACACGTTCCCATACTGTAGCTGCTCAAGGCGGTATTGGTGCGTCGCTTGGCAATATGAGTGAAGACAACTGGCACTATCACTTTTACGATACTGTCAAAGGATCTGACTGGTTGGGCGATCAAGATGCGATTGAGTTTATGTGTCGCGAAGCACCGAAGGTTGTCTATGAGTTAGAGCATTTTGGTATGCCGTTTGATCGTAATGCAGATGGCACCATCTACCAACGTCCATTCGGTGGTCACACTGCGAACTATGGCGAGAAACCTGTGCAACGCGCGTGTGCTGCTGCCGACCGTACCGGGCACGCGATGTTGCATACCTTGTACCAACGTAATGTGCGAGCAAAAACACATTTCTTTGTGGAATGGTTGGCGCTGGATTTAATTCGTAATGCAGAGGGTGATGTTGTTGGTGTGACGGCGCTGGAGATGGAGACCGGCGAGATCTACATCCTCGAAGCTAAGATTACTTTGATGGCAACGGGTGGCGCTGGACGTATTTGGGCTGCATCCACGAATGCCTATATCAACACAGGCGATGGCATGGGAATGGCTGCCCGTGCGGGATTACCGCTCGAGGATATGGAGTTTTGGCAGTTCCATCCGACTGGGGTTGCAGGCGCTGGAGTTTTATTAACGGAAGGCTGCCGAGGTGAGGGCGGAATTCTGCGGAATAAAAATGGTGAGCGTTTTATGGAACGCTATGCTCCAACCCTGAAGGATCTTGCGCCACGCGACTTCGTATCGCGTTCGATGGATCAAGAAATCAAAGAGGGTAGAGGTTGTGGCCCCGATGGTGACTATGTAGTTCTGGACTTAACCCATATCGGCGCTGAAACCATCATGAAGCGTTTGCCTTCTGTTTATGAGATTGGCATGAACTTTGCGAACGTCGATGTCACCAAAGAACCCATTCCAGTGGTACCAACGATTCATTATCAGATGGGTGGCATACCTACAAACATTCATGGTCAAGTGGTGGTGCCAAAAAATGGCAATCCCAATGCGATTGTTGAAGGCTTGTACGCAATCGGTGAGTGCTCATGTGTATCTGTGCATGGCGCCAATCGTTTAGGAACCAATTCACTTCTCGATCTGTTGGTCTTTGGTCGCGCAGCCGGTAATCATGTGGTCCAGGCGAACTTGAAAGCAAGAGAGCACAAACCGCTGCCAGCCGATGCGGGTGAATACACCTTGGAGCGCATTGCTAAATTGGATGCAAGCAGTAGCGGTGAGTACGCTCAAGATCTAGCTAACGACATTCGTAAGACCATGCAGACCTATGCGGGTGTATTCCGTAATCAAGAGTTATTGGATGAAGGTGTGCGCAAGATGGCTGAGCTCACTGAGCGCGCTAAGCATCTTTGGTTAAAAGATAAATCCAAGATATTTAATACCGCCCGTATTGAAGCATTGGAAATAGATAACCTTATTCAGACTGCAAACTCGACCATGATCTCCGCAGCAGCTCGTAAAGAGAGTCGTGGTGCGCATGCCCACGATGATTATCCAAAGCGCGATGATGCGAACTGGATGAAACATACCTTGTGGTACGAGGGAAATAAATTAGATTACAAACCTGTTCAACTTAAACCTTTAACGGTGGACTCTGTGCCACCCAAAGAGCGTACGTTCTAATACTTGGATAGACACTATGAGTGATACCCGGATCTTTGAAATTTATCGCTACGACCCCGATGTCGATAAAGCACCGCGGATGGAAACGTATGAGTTAGAACTCAAGGGTGAGCGCATGCTCTTGGATGCACTGATCTCACTGAAGAAATTTGATGAGAGCATTTCCTACCGCCGCTCTTGCCGTGAAGGTGTTTGTGGCTCTGATGCAATGAACATCAATGGTAAGAATGGCTTGGCCTGTTTGACCAATATGCGTTCTTTGCCAAAGAAAATTACCTTACGCCCATTGCCTGGTTTGCCAGTTGTACGCGATTTGATTGTTGATATGACCTTGTTCTTCAAGCAGTATCTATCGATCAAGCCTTATTTGATTAACGAGACTCCGCCGCCTGAGAAGGAGCGTTTGCAAAGTCCGGCAGAGCGAGAAGAATTAGATGGTCTGTACGAATGTATCTTGTGCGCCTCTTGCTCGACATCATGCCCATCGTTTTGGTGGAATCCTGATAAGTTTGTTGGCCCTGCTGGTTTATTGCAGGCATATCGTTTTATTGCCGATAGTCGTGATCAAGCCACGGGTGAGCGTTTGGATAACTTGGAAGATCCATATCGCCTCTTCCGTTGTCACACCATCATGAACTGTGTGGATGTATGTCCTAAGCATCTCAATCCAACGAAAGCGATTGGCAAAATTAAAGAGTTGATGGTGCGTCGGGCTGTATGAGCCTTGATGCAAAACAGTTGTATCAGCTTCGCAGTGCAGCGCGACGCGGTTTGTTGGAAAACGATTTAATTCTGGAGCGTTTCTTTGGTCGGTACGCAGCAGAGTTAAATGAAGAATTAGGTGCAGCATTGTCTGAATTGCTCAAGCTCGATGACAATGATTTGCTTGATTTGTTATTAGCCAGAAAAGAATTAACTCCTAATCTGGATAGCGAGTCGAGTAGAGCGGTATTGAGGATGCTGCGTCAGCGATAATAGTTGTAGCCTTGTTAATGCATATTGGGAATAAATCATGATTGAATCAAATATCAAAGCCAAGCTCTCATTCTCCGACGGCACACCCGATATTGAGTTGCCTATTTATAAAGGCACTCAAGGACCCGATGTCATTGATATTCGTAAGCTCTATGGACAAACCGGTAAGTTCACCTACGACCCCGGTTTTCTATCAACCGCTTCGTGCAGCTCAAAGATTACATTCATTGATGGTGATAAAGGTGAGTTGCTCTATCGTGGCTACCCCATTGAGGAGCTCGCGACCAAGTGCGACTTCTTAGAAGTGTGCCAACTGCTGATTAATGGTGAGTTACCAAACGCGAAGCAAAAGAGAGACTTTGAAGATCTAGTAATGCACCACACCATGGTGCATGAGCAAATGCAGTTCTTCCTGCGCGGCTTTAGACGTGATGCCCACCCCATGGCCGTATTGACCGGTTTGGTCGGCGCGATGGC
The DNA here is from genome assembly GCA_027486235.1 of Burkholderiaceae bacterium. GTDB lineage: Bacteria > Pseudomonadota > Gammaproteobacteria > Burkholderiales > Burkholderiaceae > Polynucleobacter > Polynucleobacter hoetzingerianus. The sequence goes on along the minus strand of JAIXPN010000159.1, from coordinate 941 downwards.
TGCTTTCTATCATGATGAGATTGACTATAACGATCCGAAGGCGCGCGAGATCGCACAAATTCGCTTGATTGCAAAGATGCCAACTTTGGTGGCAATGTCTTATAAGTACTCGGTGGGTCAGCCCTTTATGTACCCGGACAATAGCTTGTCCTATACCGCTAATTTCATGCGCATGATGTTTGCAACCCCATGCGAGCCGTATAAAGTAAATCCTGTACTGGTCCGCGCTCTAGATCGTATCTTTACCTTGCATGCAGATCATGAGCAAAATGCATCGACCTCAACCGTTCGTTTAGCTGGCTCATCGGGTACCAATCCATTTGCTGCAATCTCGGCTGGTATTGCGTGCTTGTGGGGTCCTGCTCACGGTGGTGCTAATGAGGCTTGCTTGGAGATGCTGAACTCCATTCAAGCGAGTGGTGGTGTAGAAAAGATTGGCGAGTTCATCACTAAGGCAAAAGATAAAAACTCTAATGTCCGCTTGATGGGCTTTGGTCATCGGGTATACAAGAACTTTGATCCCCGCGCTAAGTTAATGCGCGAGACCTGCTATGAGGTCTTAAAGGAATTGGGCTTAGAGAATGATCCACTATTCAAGCTGGCCATGACGCTTGAAAAGATTGCGCTCGAGGATGACTACTTCGTTAGCCGTAAGCTCTATCCAAACGTCGATTTCTATTCGGGTATTGTGCAACGCGCCCTAGGTATTCCAACGGAGATGTTCACCTGTATTTTTGCCCTGGCAAGAACCGTTGGTTGGATTGCCCAGTGGGAAGAGATGATTACTGACCCTGAGTACAAGATTGGTCGTCCCCGCCAGTTATTTATTGGGGCAACGCCACGCAAGGTTCCATCCATTTCTGAGCGAAAATAAGCGTTTTGCTGTTAGATTGATTTGTATTAATAGGGTCTACTATGCGTACGCTTTACGACAAACTATG
>JAIXPN010000007.1 GCA_027486235.1 Burkholderiaceae bacterium | reverse complement strand
CTTGCTCTGCGTATGGCGCTAAGTGCTCAATCAAAGCAGCGAGTCGAGTCTTTGCTTCATCAACCATGCCAGCAGCAAGATAAGTACGACCACAGCAAAAAGGATTTGGATTACTTGCGTTGGGGGATGGTCTAGCTACATGCACCATGTATCCAGACTTCTGTAACACAGAGAGGGCTGCTTGTAGGTTTTCATTTTCGAAGTAGGCATTAAAGGTATCAGCAAAGAGCACGACGCGCTTATCTGATTTGGACAATTGCTCAGGGCTTGCAGATGGCAAATTATCCTTACTCCAAAAATGCTTTGACCGCCACACTGGCAAGGAGCGTTTAGCACTAATGCCAGTTAACCATTCTTGCAATTTGGCCAGAATAGGAATGTGATTACGCACATTGAGAAGCGCCAGCAACCCTGGAATACGTGAAATGATGGGGGCATAGTTCGGCAGATGGGCAACTAAGCGATCGCGCAGCGTATGACCAAAGCGCTCTTTGTATTGCGCCAAGAACTCAATCTTCATCTTGGCCATATCGACGCCGGTCGGGCACTCGCGTTTACACCCTTTGCAGCTAACACATAAATCCATCACTTCTTTTACAGCTTGGGTAGCCAGCGGTAGATGCGCCAAGGGAGCATCGGGCGTATTGGTGAGTTGGCCCGAGAGTGCTAAGCGCAAAGTATTGGCGCGACCGCGGGTGAGATCTTTCTCATTACGGGTGATGCGATAACTGGGGCACATGACATCGGCATCAAACTTGCGGCAATGCCCATTGTTATTACACATCTCAATCGCTTTGGCTAGTCCTTGCGCCGGATCTCCGCCACTGCCAGCAGCTGTTACTGCTTCAGTAACAGGATTGTTTTGCACATTCCAGACTGACCAATCGAGTTTGGGTTGAACAGAGATAACTTGATAACTTGGTGGAAAGCGAAAATAGGCGCTGTCATCCATCTTGGGGGGATTAACAATTTTCCCTGGGTTTAAACGATTGTTGGGGTCAAATTGCTGTTTGATCTTGGCAAGTGCCTCCGTAATCTTGGGGCCAAATTGCCAAGAGATCCATTCACCGCGGCACAGGCCATCGCCATGTTCACCACTAAAGGCACCTTTGTATTTGCGCACAAGTTCGGCTGCTTCTTCGGCAATAGCGCGCATTTTCAATGCGCCATCGCGGCGCATATCAAGAATCGGGCGAACGTGCAGGGTGCCTACTGAGGCGTGAGCATACCAAGTACCTCGTGTACCGTGCTTGCTAAAAACTTCAGTAAGGGCTTGGGTGTAATTGGCTAAGTGCTCTAGGGGCACTGCGCAATCCTCGATAAAACTCACCGGCTTGCCATCACCTTTCAAACTCATCATGATATTTAGACCCGCCTTGCGCACCTCCCACAAGTTCTTTTGCATTGCTGCATCGGGCATCATGACCACCGAGCCAGGCAAACCCAAATCGCTCATGAGAGCATCAAGATCCTTGAGTTTTTGTAAGAGGGGCGCATGCTCATCGCCCGAGAACTCGACAAGTAAAATTGCATCCACTGTTTTAGCATTTGCATCTACCAGCGCGGTCTCGATGGTTTTGCGAAACGCTGGGTTGTTGCGTGACAGATCAATCATGGTGCGATCAACAAGCTCCACCGCAGTTGGACCCAACTTCACAATATGTTGAGCGCTATCCATTGCTTGATAGAAGCTTACAAAGTTCACAACGCCCAAGACTTTGTGTTTGGGTAGGCGCGCGAGTTTGAGTTTGAGGGATTTGAAGTAGGCTAGGGTACCCTCGCTACCCACTAATAAATGGGCGAGATTGACACTGTTATCCAAGGTATAGGGCAACTCGCTTTGCGGATGAAAGACATCCAAGTTGTAGCCTGCTACCCGGCGCATGACCTTTGGCCAATGAGCCTCAATCTCCGGTTTGAGATCATTTACCAAGTTCTTGACATAGTCACCTAATATCTTGGCACGACCTGTACTTGCTGAATAGTTCGCAAATGAGGCAAGTTCCCCATCGGCAAGCCAAGCATTAATCCCCAAGACGTTATGGACCATATTTCCGTAGGCAATCGAACGACTGCCACAGGAGTTATTACCTGCCATGCCGCCAATCGTTGCTTGTGCAGCGGTTGAGACGTCAACCGGATACCAGAGTCCATGCGGTTTGAGATGTGCGTTGAGACGATCAAGCACCATCCCGGGTTCGACTTCAGCCGTGGCATGGTCGGGGTCGCTTAAATCGGAGCTCAGTATTTTGCGAAAGTGTTTACTGTTATCAATCACCAGGGCAGTACCCGTGGTTTGACCGCACTGACTGGTGCCGCCACCACGAGGTAGCACGGGAATGCCTGATTCATTGGCAACAGCAAGAGCTGTCTCAATATCCTTGGCTGATTTGGGGATCAAAACCGCTACTGGGAACTGTTGATAAATTGAGGCATCGGTAGCGTAGCGACCGCGACTGGCGACGTCCACCAATACTTCCCCCTGAACTTGCTTTTGGAGTTTTGTAGAAATCTCAGGGGGAAGTGTATCCAAGGAAAAACTTGGATCAGGCGGCATCTTGGTCATGAATGAGGTTCTAAAGCGAGGTGGAGTAAAAACATGATTGTATTGATTTCGAGAAAAAATGGGATGGACTCCAATCCGTGGCAGAATGACCCTAAGCAACCAATTAAAAGGACTTTTAGGAGATAGCCATGCTAGCCACCAAACCTTATCTAAAGCAGGTCGATGTTCAAAAAATATTAGATGCTGCCAATGCCTATGCTGAGAAACATAATTGGGCGGTTACGATCGCGGTCTGCGACGATGGCGGTCACCTTTTGGGTCTGATCCGCAGAGATGGATGCGCCCCGGTTTCCTCTTACATAGCTCAAGATAAGGCGCGCTGTTCGGCAATGGGCAAGCGTGAAAGTAAGGTCTATGAGGACATCATTAACAATGGTAGAACCGCGTTTGCGACCGTACCGCATATTCAGGGAATGCTTGAAGGGGGCGTGAATATCGATATTGATGGCTATACGATTGGTGCCGTAGGTGTCTCCGGTGTTAAATCTGCCGATGACGCTGGGATTGCAAGGGCAGGTATTGCCGCGATCCTGTAAATCAGTAGTTAGCCAGATAGCCCCTAGACCCTGTAAAATACAGGGGTGTCAATACCTACCGAACAAACCCCAGCTATTTCGAGTGAAGAACCTGGTTTAGCAAACTTTGCTGATTTCAACCTAGACCCTAAAATTCTGAAGGCGGTTGCTGAGCAGGGCTATACCCAAGCAACGCCCATCCAAGCAAAAGCAATTCCGGTCGTTTTAGAGGGCCGTGATGTTATGGGCGCGGCGCAAACCGGAACCGGAAAAACGGCCGCATTTACCTTGCCCATTATTCAGAAGTTGCTGCCTAACGCTAATGCCAGCACTTCGCCCGCAAGACACCCAATTCGCGCCTTGATTCTTACCCCCACCCGTGAGTTAAGTGATCAAGTGGCGGACAATGCAAGCCTTTATGCCAAGCACACGGATTTACGAACAGCTGTCGTCTTTGGCGGTGTTGATATTAAGCCTCAGACTATATTGCTAAGAGCTGGAGTGGAGATCTTAATCGCTACCCCAGGGCGTTTATTGGACCATCTGGGCTCCAAGACCGCCGACTTGTCGCAGGTACAAATTTTGGTACTTGATGAGGCCGATCGTATGCTCGATATGGGCTTCTTACCCGATCTCCAGCGCATCATTAATCTCATTCCTGCGCAACGTCAAACCCTTTTGTTTTCAGCAACCTTTTCACCTGAAATTAAAAAGTTGGCGCAGACCTACTTGCGTAACCCCGTAACGATTGAGGTGGCTCGACAAAACGCTGCAGCTGATACTGTTAAGCAAGTCGTACATTTTGTGAAATCTGAAAATAAGCGTGCAGCGATTGTTGCAATTTTGCAAAATCGAGTGAAGGCTGGCCATAGTAAGCAGTGCATCATTTTTACCAATAGCCGCCTTGGTTGCGCCCGCCTAGCGAATGCTCTTGAGCGTGATGGTATTAAAGCGGCGGCCATTCATGGCGATAAAAGTCAGAGCGAACGCATGCTAACTCTCGAGGCATTTAAGAGTGGCGCGATTGATGCCTTGGTAGCTACCGATGTCGCCGCTAGGGGCTTGGATATTCCTGATATGCCCTGCGTGATCAACCATGAACTTCCCTTTAATGCAGAAGATTTCATCCATCGTATTGGCAGAACTGGTAGAGCGGGCAGTAAAGGCGATGCAATTGCTCTTGTTGATGACAGCGAAAAACGCTTGCTTGAAGATATCGAGAAATTGATGAAGCGCAAATTACCAATTAATGCGCTTCCAACGAGCTATGGTGATACAAAATCAGCTACGACAAAACAATTGGCTGCCGACCCATTTTTCTACATGCCTTATGAGGCAAGTAAGCAGGATAAGGAGCCTTCATCGGCAACTACAGCCACTGTTCAACCTAATCAGCCCGCAGTAAAAAATAAGAAACCCATGTTGGGAGCCTTATTAGGGGGAGTTAAGAAATGAATATCGCATTTAGGACCTTAGCCAATTTTCTAATTTCAAAGACTTAATGTTGATAAACACTTTGTCATCACTGACAAGGGTCATTTTATTCGCAATAGCCTGACTCGCAATGAGTAAATCCAGCGCGTCAATTGTTTTGCCATGAATCTCAAGATCGGCCCTTACTTTTCCATACGTATCCGCCGCTTTTTGATCCCAATCAATAATGTCGACTCGTTTAATGAGTTCGTTAATTGCGCCCTTCAGTGCTTTTGCACCAGGCCTTTTGTGAAGACCGTATTGAATTTCGGCGTATGTAATTACTGAAATATATATTGAGGAAACTGGGAGAGAAAAAAGCTTTTGGATGACTTTGGGCTCATTTTTGACAATATGACTAACAATATTGGTATCAAGTAAATAGCATTTCATTCAACCCATCCTTTAAATGGATCGCGTTTAGACGTGTTTTGCTTACGCTCTTGTTTACTTAAGAAATCTTTTGGGGGCTTGAGGGTTTCCAAAGCAAAACGAAGGCCTGACCAGTCGGAGGGTTTGGCTGAAATAATTAGATTACCGGTGTGTGGATCTTTATCAATAAAGACCTCACCTTCTTGAAAGCGAAATTCTTTCGGTAGACGAACCGCTTGGCTTCTCCCGTTGGTAAAAATTTTGGCAATATGCTTCATTGGAATGGACAGTTAATTTGGTATATATCAAAGTATATATCAAAAGAGCTCCTTTTGACAACCATTTGGGAGCTAAGGAATTGAACGATTACTTGTGTAGATAATTTCTTACTTGAAGTTTTACTTGCCAAATTAGTACAGCTTTATTGAGCCACACTTCAACAGTTTTAGACTCAATGAGTTCGCTCGATTCGATTCCTAAATGTCTGGCCGAGTAGTTCAATGCTTTGAGAACTGATTCACGATTATGAATATCAATCGCCTGAGCTTGGGTTTGCTTGCTGAGTTTTTCTCCTGCATCATTTTTTACAATTGGTAAATGCATATAACTTGGGGTTGGGTATCCCAAACACTGTTGCAAATAGATTTGTCGTGCTGTATTGCTAAGAAGATCATCCCCTCGGACGACATGCGTTATACCTTGTAAGTAATCATCGACAATCACTGCGAGTTGGTAGCTAAATAAGCCATCAGCCCGTCGTAAGACAAAATCTCCAACTGCTGAATTGAGATTTTGAAATTGACCACCCATCATCCGATCAATAAAGTTCATAACGTATTGGCTTGGTAACTTCATTCGCAGAGCAGCTTGGTCAAGCGGATGTAATTTGCCACGACACGTACCCGGATAGACTAGTTCTTCATGGGATTCAAGGATGACCCCGGATTCTTGAAGAGTCTCCTCAATTTGCTTGCGCGAGCACTTACAGCTATAGACTAGTTGTTTGTTAACGAGTTGCTCTAAAGCGGCCTCATATAAATGACTACGCTGGGACTGCCAAACCGGCACCTCATCCCAAACCAGGCCACAGGCTTTAAGTTGCTGCAGAATGATTTGGTCTGCCCCCGCTATTGTTCTTGGGCGATCAACATCTTCAATGCGCACAATCCATTGGCCTCCATGGGCGCGCGCATCAAGCCAACTCCCTAGCGCAGTGGTCAGGGAGCCTAAATGCAGGGGGCCGGTGGGTGAGGGTGCAAATCGGCCTTTGTAGACATTACCCCGTTGTTGCCCCGCCTGGCTAGAGCCTTGATTGAATTGGAGATTCTGGATAGGGGTCATAGAGGACATTTTTTTGGGGTGCTCACAGCTAAAATCATCTCATATGGCAGCACCCCAATTCATCCACCTTCGTTTGCATTCCGAGTATTCGATTACCGATGGGGCGGTGCGCATTGATGATGCAGTTCAGGCCGCATGTGATGATGCCATGGGTGCCTTAGCGCTCACGGATCTGGGTAATCTTTTTGGCCTTATTAAATTTTATTCAGCGGCGCGCTCATCGGGAATTAAGCCAATTGCTGGCGCGGATGTTTGGCTTGGTAATGAGCAGGAGCCTGATTTACCCCACCGAATGCTGCTCTTGGTGCAAAACCACACGGGTTATCTCAATCTATGCCAATTGCTATCCAAAGCATCGTTGCAGAATCAAGTCCATGGCCGTGCAGAAATTGATCCTAAGTGGTTTAGTCAGGCCCCAGATAAACATTCCGGTATTGCTAAGCAAAAGGTAAAGACCTTGGCTGATGGTTTGATCGCCTTATCCGGCGCTCATTTAGGTGATGTCGGTAGTGCCTTGTTGGCTGGTAATCTGGAGCACGCCAAAAAACTGGCCATTCATTGGCAAGGCGTATTTAGCGGTCGGTATTTTATTGAGCTGCAGCGTAGCGGGCACGCGCAAGACGAGTCCCATATTCAGTTGGCATGTCAGTTAGCAAGTGAGTTAGGTTTACCTGTGGTGGCTACCCACCCCATTCAATTTATGAAGCCGGACGATTACACCGCGCATGAGGCGCGAGTTTGTATTGCTGAAGGTGAGTTGCTCGGCAATCCGCGTCGCCCCAAGCTTTTTACAGAAGAGCAGTATTTTTTAACGCAAGCACAAATGCAGGAGCGCTTTGCTGATTTACCCACTGCACTCTCCAACTCAGTTGAGATAGCCAAGATGTGTAATTTGACTCTCACCTTGGGTCAAGCACGTTTACCAGAATTCCCAACGCCAGACGGAATGGCCTTAGATGCTTATTTAATGCAACAAGCCGAGTTGGGCCTGAAAAAGAATCTACTTAAGCTTTATCCAGATGATGGGGAACGCAAATTGATAGAGGCACGTTATTTTGATCGCCTCAAGTTTGAAGTGAACACAATTTCGCAAATGGGTTTTCCTGGTTATTTCTTAATCGTGGCGGACTTTATTAATTGGGCAAAGAATAATGGCGTACCTGTAGGACCAGGCAGAGGATCGGGGGCTGGTTCCTTGGTTGCCTTCTCACTGGGTATTACCGACTTAGACCCACTTCGCTACAACTTACTCTTTGAGCGCTTTTTAAACCCTGAGCGGGTATCGATGCCCGACTTTGATATCGATTTTTGTCAGCATGGCAGGGACCGTGTGATTAACTATGTCAAAGAGAAGTACGGCAAAGATGCCGTGAGTCAAATTGCCACTTTTGGCACGATGGCTGCCAAAGCAGCAATTCGGGATGTGGGGCGTGTGCTAGAGCAACCCTATGGTTTTGTCGACGGGATTGCTAAGTTGGTGCCCTTTAAACCAGGTCAAGTAGTGACTATTGAGTCCGCTAAGAAAGAAGAGAAGCAACTGGCTGAGCGAGAGAAAAATGAAGAAGAAGTGCGGCAATTATTAGCCCTTGCGCAGCAGTTAGAGGGGATGACCCGTAATGTGGGTATGCATGCTGGAGGTGTGCTTATTGCACCCGGAAAGTTAACTGACTTTTGTCCCCTGTACACCCAAGATGCCAAAGATCATGATGCTGGGGTTATTAGTCAATTTGATAAAGACGATGTCGAGTCGATTGGTCTGGTGAAGTTTGACTTCTTAGGCCTCACGACCTTAACGATACTGGCAGGGGCTGAACGTTGGATTAAAACACTGCATCCGCAGAGAAAGAGCTGGAGTATCGGAGACATACCGCTCGATGACTCAGCGGCATTTGAGTTACTTAAGCGCGGCAATACAGTTGCGGTGTTCCAGTTAGAAAGTCGCGGCATGCAAGGCATGCTACGCGATGCTAAACCAGATCGCTTTGAAGACATCATTGCGCTAGTTGCACTCTATCGTCCAGGTCCCATGGATCTGATTCCGGATTACATTAAACGCAAGCATGGTCAGCAACGCGTTGAGTATCCAGACCCACGAATTGAACCAGTTTTACGAGAGACCTACGGCATCATGGTGTATCAAGAGCAGGTGATGCAAATGGCACAGATGATTGGTGGATACTCCTTAGGAGGAGCCGATCTATTACGGCGTGCGATGGGTAAGAAAAAGCCAGAGGAAATGGCCCAGCATCGCAAGATCTTTCGTGAAGGCGCCCAAAAAAATGGCTTAACAGAGCATAAGGCGGATGAGATCTATGATCTCATGGAGCGCTTTGCGGGCTATGGGTTTAATAAGTCACATGCTGCAGCATATGCGCTATTGGCCTATCAAACTGCTTGGCTCAAGGCGTACTACCGCTGAGTTTATGGCGGCCAACTTATCCTTATCGATGGATGACACCGATAAGATCAAGATTTTGTATGACGATAGTTTGCATCAAGGTTTAAACATATTGCCGCCCGATATTAATACCGGCATGTATGAGTTCACTCCAATTAATGATGAGAAAAGCGCTCCAGAAAAGCCCACGGATACCGATGGAGTTCAACACCGATCCTTATTAAGAACAATTCGTTATGGCTTGGGCGCAGTTCGCGGAACCGGTGAGGGCGCAATCCAAATCATTGTCGAGGCTCGTAAGGCTGGACCGTTTAAGGATTTATTTGATTTCTGCTCCAGAGTGGATCGACGGCAAGTGAACCGACGTGCGATTGAGGCGCTGATTCGTGCAGGCGCTTTTGATTCTATTGCCGGCGAGGCCGCAAAAACCTATGCCTACCCCTTTGATGCACGTGCCACTCTCTTGGCATCCCTCTCACGCGCGATTGAAGCGGCAGAGCAAGCGGAAGCATCCGTTCACCAGGTGAGTTTGTTTGACCTTGGCGAAGAGTCTGAGAAACATGCTCCAGAGTATGTTCGTGAGAATGCCTTCTCCGAGAAAAAACGTTTGCAAGATGAAAAGGCTGCTTTGGGACTTTGCTTAACAGGACATCTCTTTGATGCCTATCGCCCTGAAGTCAATCACTTTATTCGCCAGCCATTAGTAAAAGTAACCGAAGGTAAAGATCAACTTGTTGCCGGAATTATTACCTCCTCCAGAATGTTGATGGGTCAGCGCGGCCGTATGATGATTGCCACGATTGACGACGGTACTGCAGCTTTAGAACTGACGTTGTATAGCGAGGTGTATGAGCCAAATCGCTCTTGGTTAAAAGAGGATGAGCTACTTATTGCAAAGGTCAACGTGAGTCCGGATAAGTTCTCAGGAGGTTTGCGAGTAGTAGCCGAGAGCGTTATGGATATTGTCGGTGCGCGTCTACGTTTTGCTCGGAATGTGCACCTCAATCTTGATACCGGTATTGACCTAAAGGTACTGCGTGCGCAAATTAATCCATTCTTGATTCAATCGAGTCATGCTAATACCCAATCGAACATCACCAAAAAAGGATTGCCACTAACAGCTGCTGTGGTGGCAAAAGGCGGCGCATGCCTTGTTCAGTTTCCTGATGACATTCTCCTGTATCCAGATGACAACTGCTTGCGTAATCTGTATCAAATCTTAGGAAGTAAATCTGGATTCAACTCACCAATAAGCCCGGTTGAAATTCAGTACGCCTAAGTTGTTTCGCTAAGAGTAAATACAGCTATTTTCGTTTTGATGCTGTGTAATAGATTTCAGAGCGATCTCTTTTACCAACTGCGATAACTATGATGACTAATTTAGAGTCAATCACTTCATAAACTAAGCGATAGCCCTGAGCCTTTAACTTAATTTTGTAGAAATTAGCTAAATCACCATGAAGTCGTGCAGAAGGCATATGTGGATTACAAATTCTTTTTTCTAACAGCCTCTTGAGTTGCTGCTGAATCGAGTGATCTAATTTTTTCCATTCCTTGAGTGCTAAGACATGAAATTCAATACTATAGGTCTTCAATATTGACCTTTACTGTTTTGCCGCCCCGACGCGAATGAATAGTTTTAATAAGAGAAATATCATCTAGCATGTCTAGCAACTTTTCATAGGCCTTTGCAGATAACAAATAAGCCTCTGCACGATTGTGATTAAGGACAGCAACGGGCATATCTTGAGCATCTTCAAGAATCTTGCTGGGATTTCGACGAAGGTCTGTCATGCTCACCGTGGATTTTGCATGAATAGTCTGAGTAATTGGCATTAATTTTCTCCAAATTTAGTGCATTATTTAGTGCATTATTTTGTACATTTTAATGGATATTTAAATTTAAGGCAAAGGTTGCCCCAAGCATTTTTCATGCATTAAGTTCGATCTATCCAGTTAGTGGATTCAATGAGTCTAGCGACTCTTTAGATATGCCCCAAACTCGTCTTTTAGCTCGGGGTGCTTTAGAGCAAATTCGATGGTTGCTTTGAGGTATCCCAGTTTGCTGCCACAGTCATAACGAATGCCTTCATATTCATAGGCAATGACTGGTTCCTCTTTGAGAAGGGCGCCAATCGCATCTGTTAACTGATATTCACCACCGGAGCCTGGTTTGAGATTACGGATGTGATTAAAAATTGAGGAAGACAGAATATAGCGCCCAACAACTCCCAGATTGGACGGCGCATCCTTTGACTCCGGCTTTTCAATAATGCCACTAACCGTATGGATGCCAGCGTCTTGGGATTTGGCGGCAACGACACCATAGGATTTGGTTTGCTCAGGTTTGATTTTCTCAACCGCTAGGATGGATGCATTTTCCCTGCTGTACAAATTCACCATTTGTTTTAGAACTGCTGGTTGGCCATCCAAGAGATCGTCTGCCAGGATGACGGCAAAGGACTCATCGCGCACGAGTTTTTCAGCACATAGAACAGCATGCCCAAGACCTAGTGGTTCTGCTTGACGCACATAAACACAGTCAACATGACTGGGTTTGACATTGCGCACAATCTCTAAGAGACTTTGTTTATTCTTCGCTTCAAGTTCCGCTTCAAGCTCATATGCTTTATCAAAATGGTCTTCAATCGCACGTTTGCTGCGCCCAGTCACAAAAATCATCTCAGTAATGCCAGCAGCGATAGCCTCTTCCACAGCATATTGAATCAAAGGCTTATCGACCACATTGAGCATCTCCTTGGGGCTTGCCTTGGTGGCTGGCAGGAAGCGTGTACCTAGTCCGGCAACAGGAAAGACGGCTTTGGTAATTGGTTTGGGGTTCATGAGCGTAATTATGCCGATTTTCCTATCCGCTTAACTTACTTAGCTGCTGACTTAGTTTGGCGTGATTTGCTTCAAAATCAGCAAGCCGTTTTTTTTCTTGTTCGATGACCTCTGCGGGAGCGCGCGCCACAAAACCTTCATTACCTAATTTGTTCTGGCACTTACTGATTTCACTTGCGAGGCGAGTGATTTCTTTGGATAGGCGCGCATGCTCGGCTTTTGGGTCGACATCAATTTTGAGAAGTAATTTATTTTGACCGACAAGGGCAATAGGGGCTCCTGGAGCATCACGCTCAAATTGGGATTCATTGTTAATGATCTTGACTTCAGATAGCTTGGCTAAGGCGCTGAGATAAGGAGCAGCTTTTTCTAAGAATGAGGAGTTACCGACAATCCACAGGGGCACTTTCTGTGCTGGCGAGATCTGCATTTCACCACGAAGGTTGCGGCAGGCATCCACAATGGCCTTGACCTCATTCATCCACGCTTCACTCTTAGGGTCGATCTTATTCGGCTCCGAAACTGGATAGGCTTGTAAGGCAATGGATTGAGAGGGTTGCTGTGAAAGATCTTTACCGATCTTAGGCCCAATGGTTTGCCACAATTCTTCAGTAATAAACGGAATAATGGGATGGGCAAGACGCAAGATTGTTTCTAAAATCCGCAATAGGGTACGACGCGTGGCGCGTTGTTGCGCTGGAGTGCCGGTTTGTAATTGCACTTTCGCTAATTCAAGATACCAATCGCAATACTCGTCCCAGACGAATTGATAAATGGCCGAAGCAATATTATCAAAGCGATAATCGTTAAAGCCTTTAGCCACATCCGCCTCAGTACGCTGCAGAATAGATACGATCCAGTGATCGGCAGCTGAAAAATCCAAGTAGCCATCAGGACCGCACTGGTTATCGCATGGAGCAAAGCCGTTGTCTTTCTCATCCCCAGGACAGTTCATGAGCACAAAACGACTTGCATTCCAGAGTTTGTTGCAAAAATTACGATAACCCTCACACCGTTTCTGATCAAAATTAATATTGCGACCTAAGGATGCCAGCGAGGCAAAGGTAAAGCGGAGTGCGTCGGTACCAAAAGCGGGGATGCCATCAGCAAATTCTTTTTTGGTCTTCTTGGTAATACTCTCAGCCTGTTTCGGGTTCATGAGGCCAGATGTACGCTTGTTAACTAGGCTGTCGAGATCGATGCCATCGATTAAATCAATCGGGTCCAAGGTGTTTCCTTTGGACTTGCTCATTTTTTGGCCCTCAGCATCTCGAACCAGACCGTGAACATATACCGTATCAAAGGGCACCTTCCCGGTGAAGTGACAGGTCATCATCACCATTCGTGCAACCCAAAAGAAGATGATGTCAAACCCGGTAACCAATACCGAGGATGGTAAAAAGTGCTCTAACTCTTTGGTCTGTTTGGGCCAGCCCAATGAGCTAAACGGAACGAGTGCAGAACTAAACCACGTATCTAAAACATCATCATCCCGCTTCAGGGATCCCAAATATCCGGCAGCTTTTGCTTTACTTTGCGCCTCCTCTTCGGAGCGTGCTACAAAGATCTCACCTGACTCGCCATACCAGGCTGGAATTTGATGACCCCACCACAGTTGTCTTGAAATGCACCAATCTTGAATATTCTCAAGCCATTGGGTATAGGTCGTAATCCAGTTTTCAGGAACCAGCTTGATGTCACCAGAATTGACAGCATGAAGGGCGGCACCAGCAATCGATTGACCGGGTTGATAACGATTATCTTGGCTGGGCTTTGACATAGCTACGAACCACTGATCAGTGAGCATTGGCTCAATGACTGTTTGCGTACGATCGCCGCGAGGCACCATTAAAGTATGTGCCTGCACTTTCTCCAGAAGATTAGCAGACTCCAGGTCAGCCACAATCCGCTTGCGCGCTTCAAAACGATCGAGACCTTGATAATGTTTTGGAGCGCTTTCATTGATCTTGGCATCCAAAGTAAGGACATTAATAAGCGGAAGTTGATGACGTTGACCAACCGCATAGTCATTGAAGTCATGTGCTGGCGTTACTTTCACCACACCAGTTCCAAAACTCATATCCACATATGCGTCGGCAATAATTGGAACGCTGCGCTGACAGAGGGGTAGGTCAACGGTCTTGCCAATGAGATGACGATAGCGCTCATCTTCAGGATGGACCATGACGGCTACGTCACCAAGCAAGGTCTCGGGGCGGGTGGTTGCAACAATTAATTGGCCACTTCCGTCTGATAGCGGATAGCGAATATGCCAAAGACTGCCTTGTTCTTCTGTGCTGACCACTTCAAGATCGGATACAGCAGTTCCCAGGATAGGGTCCCAATTCACTAAGCGTTTGCCACGATAGATCAGACCTTGTTCATAGAGGGTGACAAAAACTTCGATAACTGCCTCGGACATTTTTGGATCCATCGTGAAGTATTCACGGGACCAATCAATCGAGGCGCCAAGGCGCCGAATCTGACGAGTGATCGTAGAGCCAGATTCTTCCTTCCATTCCCACACTTTTTTAAGAAAGGACTCTCGACCTAAATCGTGACGTGAAATCTTTTTCGCATCCAGTTGGCGCTCCACCACAATCTGTGTAGCAATACCAGCGTGATCGGTACCAGGGACCCAGAGCGTATTTTTACCTGACATCCGCGCATGACGGACAAGACCGTCCATGATGGTTTGATTAAATGCATGCCCCATGTGCAAGGTACCAGTGACATTGGGGGGAGGTAATTGCACACAGAAATCTTCCTTGCCTGCTTCAAGACTGGCTTCTGCAATTCGACGTTTTTCCCATTCTGGGCCCCAAAAGGCTTCAATCGAGGCGGGCTCATAGGACTTTGCTAGTTTTGCTAAGTCTGGATTGCTAGCGATATCAGGTTTTTGTGGAGGATTTTGAGCGTTTGACATAAGAGGCAAATTATAATTGG
>JAIXPN010000090.1 GCA_027486235.1 Burkholderiaceae bacterium | reverse complement strand
ACCTATATCCCCCAAGGACAGACGCATCGCTTGGCTAATCCTGGCAAAACTGCACTAGAGATTATTGAAGTGCAATCGGGTAGCTATCTTGGTGAAGACGATATTGTGAGATTTGAAGATACATATGGACGTAGTTGATTTAGCTACGGTGTATACGTTCGATAATAAAGCTACAGCAAGCAGAGAAAAAGATATTAATTCTATGGTTAATGGAGGGGTTTTATGAAGGCCGTTATTCTCGCTGGCGGTTTAGGAACAAGGATTTCAGAAGAAACTGAAAGTAAGCCTAAGCCTATGATTGAGATTGGTGGCATGCCTATTTTGTGGCATATTCTCAAACTTTATTCAGCCCATGGAGTAAATGATTTTGTAATTTGCTGCGGCTATAAGGGTTACGTTATCAAGGAATATTTTGCGAACTACTTTTTGCACATGTCAGATGTCACCTTTGATATGGCGCACAATAAGATGGAAGTGCATCATCGTTATGCAGAACCTTGGAAAATTACCCTGATCGATACGGGTTCGGACACGATGACTGGCGGTCGTCTAAAGCGTGTTGCTCAATACGTTAAAGACGAGGAGGCTTTTTGCTTTACTTATGGCGACGGCCTGAGCAATATCAATATCACAGATTTAATCGAGTTTCATAAATCCCATGGCAAGAAGGCAACATTAACTGCTGTTTACCCGCCGGGCAGATTTGGCGCAATTGATATCCATCCAGATCAGCGCATTACTTCTTTTAAAGAAAAGCCTAAGGGTGATGGTGGAATGATTAATGGGGGATTTTTTGTTCTTTCTCCACAGGTTATTAATCTTATTGCGAATGATTCTACTATTTGGGAACGCGAGCCATTAGAGGGTTTGGCGCAAGAGTCGCAAATGATGGCCTATCAACATCAGGGGTTTTGGCAGCCAATGGATACCCTGCGCGATAAGAACTATTTGGAAGAACTTTGGGCATCTGGCAATGCGCCTTGGAAATCTTGGAAATGAAATCTGTGGCTGTTGACCCCTTTTTCTGGAAAGACAAAAAAGTCTTTTTAACAGGCCATACGGGCTTTAAGGGTGCCTGGTTATCGCTTTGGCTAGCTTCAATGGGGGCAAAAGTGACTGGTTATGCATTAGCGCCCGATACAACACCCAGTTTATTTAGCGTTTTGGGGATAGGTTTCTTGATTAAGAAATCCCACATCGCGGATATTCGAGATTTAGTAAGCTTGCAAAAAGCCATGTCCGAGGCAAAGCCCGATGTAGTTATTCACATGGCAGCCCAACCCTTGGTCCGTTATTCCTATGCCAATCCCGTAGAGACCTATGCAACGAACGTCATGGGCACAGTCCATGCTCTAGAGAGCACGCGTTACATCGATTCAGTGCGTGCTACTGTAGTCGTCACTACCGACAAGTGCTATGAGAATAAAGAATGGGCGTGGGGTTATCGTGAGAATGAGCCGATGGGTGGTTATGATCCCTATAGCAATAGCAAGGGCTGTGCTGAGCTAGTTACTTCTGCTTATCGCCAGTCTTATTTCTCCAGCCCTAATTCAATAAATAAGATCGCATCTGCTAGAGCGGGCAACGTCATTGGTGGCGGAGACTGGTCTGAGGACCGCTTAATTCCTGATGCAATTAAAGCCTTTCAAGCAAATGTGCCATTGATAATTCGCAACCCTTTGGCAACGCGTCCTTGGCAGCATGTTTTAGAGCCACTTTCTGGCTATTTAATTTTGGCCCAAGCGCTCTATGAGCAAGGTTCTGCCTTTGCATCGGGTTGGAACTTTGGTCCGCACGATGAAGATAACCGATCGGTACAAGAGGTAGTGGATCTGCTGATCTCTGGTTGGGGTGATTCAGCCAGATGGGAAAAAGAAGGCTCAGAGCAACCCCATGAAGCGAATCTTTTAAAACTGGATTGCTCTAAAGCTCGCTCACAATTAGGCTGGATTCCCAAATGGAATTTGCAGACTGCAGTGCAAAAGATTGTTGAGTGGCAAAAAGCGTATCAAGCAAAAGAAAGCATGCAAGAAGTGAGTCTTGCGCAGATTAATCACTATATGAGTTCAAAATAATGAATACACAAACTATCGATGCCAGAAAGCTAGAACAAGAAAAATTACGCAAGCAAATTGCTACTCTAGTTGATCAATATGCTGCCATTGAATTTTCTCCAAAAGAGTTTGAGCCAGGACAAACAGCTGTACCCCCATCCGGAAAATTAATTGGTGCGCAAGAGCTGAAAAATATGGTGGATGCATCCTTAGATGGTTGGCTCACTACTGGTCGTTTTAATGAGCAATTTGAGAAGAAGCTTGCTGAATTTATTGGTGTTAAACATGCCATTACGGTGAACTCAGGCTCATCAGCTAACTTAGTGGCGTTTTCCACTCTTACCTCTCCCAAATTGGGTGATCGAGCGATCAAGCAGGGTGATGAAGTTATTGGTGTGGCCGCTGGATTTCCGACTACGGTCAATCCGATCATTCAGTTTGGGGCCATTCCAGTCTTTGTGGATGTGGATAAATACACACACAATATTGATGCTTTAAAAATTGAAGCCGCGATTAGCACAAAAACTAAAGCCATCATGCTGGCCCACTCTTTAGGCAATCCATTTAATTTGGATGTAGTGACTGCGCTTTGTAAGAAATACAACTTATGGCTGGTAGAGGATTGCTGTGATGCGCTTGGCACTACTTATAAAGGTCAGATGGTAGGTACCTTTGGTGACATTGGAACTTTGAGCTTTTATCCGGCGCACCATATCACTATGGGTGAGGGCGGCGCAGTTTTTACCAATAACTTTGAATTAAAACAAATTGCTGAGAGTTTTAGAGATTGGGGTCGTGACTGCTATTGCCCCCCAGGAAAAGATAATACTTGCGGAAAGCGTTTTTGCTGGAAATTAGGTAATTTACCTGAGGGCTATGACCATAAATATACTTATAGCCATCTGGGCTACAACCTCAAGATTAGCGATATGCAGGCGGCTTGTGCTTTAGCGCAATTAGAAAAAGCCCCAGGATTTATTCAGGCTCGCAAAGATAACTTCAAATTTTTAAAAGACCGTCTTAGTTCCTGCGAAGAGTTTTTGCAATTACCAGTTGTTGCAGAGGATTCAGATCCTTCTTGGTTTGGCTTTCCAATTACCGTTAAAGAGAATTCGCCAGTGTCCCGTTTGGATTTAACAACCTATCTAGATCAGAACAAAATTGGCACACGCCTTTTATTCGCTGGCAACCTGACAAGACAGCCCTCTATGGCTAACGTTAAGTATCGTGTTAGTGGTGAGTTAACCAATACCGATAACGTTATGAATAATACCTTCTGGATTGGGGTTCAGCCAGCCCTAACCCATGAGATGCTGGAATTTGTTGTTGAAAAAATTGAATCCTACTTAGGCGTTAATTTTTAGAGAAAGTTATTCCTTCAAATTCATATTGCAAAGTCTGCAATATTTTTTTTAATCTAATATGAAAAAAATGACACTCAAACAAAAGGTCGCTCTGATCACTGGTATTACCGGTCAAGATGGCTCTTATCTAGCGGAGTTCTTGTTGGATAAAGGCTATATCGTTCACGGCATCAAGCGCCGCGCATCCTCTTTTAATACCGAGCGGATTGATCACCTT
>JAIXPN010000043.1 GCA_027486235.1 Burkholderiaceae bacterium | reverse complement strand
TAGGTCGTTAGAAAAATAGCTACGAAAGAGACCAAACATAATGTAAGTGGGAAAATAGAAAAGTTAATTAGTACAAAGATGAAATGATACTCTAGCACCCCATGGATATAAATGAAGTTCACCGCATAGCTAAGCTATCGCACCTCGAATTAAGCCCTCCCGAAGCGGAGGCAGTTTTGCCTCAGCTTGAAGCTATTTTTGCTCTGGTAGAACAGATGCAGGCGGTTGATACAGCCAAGGTAGACCCCTTACCGCACCCTATTTTGTTTATTCGGGATTTAGCCCAACCCTTGCGCCCTGATGCGATTACCGAAACAGATCAGCGAGAGAGCAATATGGCCAATGCTCCGGCTCAGGATCGGGGCTACTTTTTAGTGCCCAGGGTGATTGAATGAGCTGGCACCAAAAGACCCTCGCTCAATTATCTAAGTTACTGATTAATAAAGAAATTTCTAGCTTAGAGTTGAGTAATTTTTTCCTGGAGCGGATGGCTCTAGCAAAGAACCTAAATGCCTATCTCGATGTTCGGCCTGAGTTAACCCAAGCGCAGGCAAAAGAGGCTGATCGTTTACGCTCGAGCGGCAAAGCGGGGCCCCTTACAGGCATTCCAATTGCCCATAAGGATGTTTTTGTGACCAAGGGTTGGACAACAACCGCTGCATCAAAGATCCTAGAGGGTTATATCAGCCCATTTGACGCTGCTGTAGTCGAATCATTGGGCATGCCCAGCGAGCAAACCCCCCAAAGTGCAGGCATGGTTTGTTTAGGAAAGACCAATATGGATGAGTTTGCAATGGGCTCGTCCAATGAGAACTCGGCGTATGGTCCTGCACTCAACCCGTGGAATTTAAAACGTGTTTCTGGTGGCTCCTCTGGCGGTTCTGCGGTTGCGGTAGCGGCTGGCTTAGCGCCAATTGCAACCGGGACCGATACGGGGGGGTCTATTCGGCAGCCCGCAGCTTTTTGTGGGCTGAGCGGCATTAAACCTAGCTATGGACGAGTGTCCCGTTACGGCATGATTGCCTATGCCTCCTCATTGGATCAGGCCGGCCCAATTGGAAAATCTGCCGAGGACTGTGCGATGTTGTTGAGCGCAATGTCATTTCATGACCCGCGTGACTCAACTTCGCTGATCGACAGTGGCGAGGACTATACAAGGTATTTAAATTCATCATGGTCTGATCAAGATCAAAGCAAGCCTTTGACAGGATTGCGCGTTGGTTTACCTAAAGAGTTTTACGCAGACGGTTTGTCGCACGATGTGGCCCAAGCCGTCTTGTCTGCTAAAGAAGCTCTACATGCCTTGGGTGCGAGCGTGTGCGAAGTGAGTTTGCCCAAAACAAAATTATCAATACCGGTGTACTACGTTTTGGCACCAGCTGAGGCATCTAGCAATCTCAGTCGGTACGACGGAGTGCGTTATGGACATCGAGCCAAAGAATATTCTGATTTAGTGGAAATGTATCAGCGCTCACGCAGTGAGGGATTCGGGGCGGAAGTGAAGCGACGTATATTAGTTGGGAGTTATGTCTTGTCCCATGGCTACTACGATGCTTATTACTTGCAAGCCCAAAAAATTCGTCGAATTATTGCAGCTGATTTTCAGACGGCCTTTAGTCAATGCGATGTGATCTTGGGACCAGTTGCGCCTGATGTGGCCTGGGGGTTAGGAGAAAAATCGCAGGACCCCTTGCAGATGTATTTGGAGGATATCTACACTCTGTCCACTAATCTTGCGGGCCTGCCAGCAATGAGCGTGCCTTGTGGATTTTCAAAAGACGGCATGCCCATTGGCATGCAATTGATTGGCAATTATTTTTCTGAAGCGCGACTATTGCAAATTGCGCATCAATATCAACGCACAAGTGATTGGCATTTGCGCAGTCCTAACGAGGTGGCCACATGAAATGGGAAGTGGTCATTGGGCTTGAAACTCATACACAACTGTTAACGCACTCTAAAATATTTAGCGGCGCTAGCACTCAATTTGGTGCATTACCAAATACACAAGCGTGTGCAGTTGATTTAGCCCTACCGGGGGTGTTACCAGTATTAAATCGTCAGGCCGTAGAGCATGCAATTCGGTTTGGTTTGGCGATTGGCGCCACCATTGCGCCAGCGAGTATTTTTGCCCGCAAAAATTATTTTTATCCTGACCTCCCAAAGGGCTATCAAATTAGTCAATATGAGATACCGGTAGTCATTGGTGGTCAATTAGAAATCGTAGTCGATCAGCAAGTGAAGTTGGTGCAGCTCACCCGCGCCCACTTGGAAGAGGATGCTGGTAAATCAGTTCATGAAAACTTCATTGGCCCCAATGGTGAGCCAGCCAGTGGAATTGATTTAAATCGAGCTGGTACGCCCCTGCTGGAAATTGTGACCGAGCCAGCGATGCGGAGTGCTGCCGAGGCGGTGGCCTACGCCAAGGCCTTGCATAACCTTGTAGTTTGGCTTGGGGTTTGCGATGGCAATATGCAAGAGGGATCGTTCCGTTGTGATGCGAATGTCTCGGTACGACCATTGGGCCAGCAAGAGTTTGGCACCCGTTGCGAGATTAAGAACTTGAACTCATTTCGTTTTCTGGAAGAGGCGATTAACTATGAAGTGCGTCGCCAGATTGAGTTGATTGAAGACGGCGGTTCCGTTGTGCAAGAGACGCGCTTATATGACCCCGACCTACAAGAGACGCGCAGCATGCGGAGCAAAGAGGACGCTCAGGATTACCGGTATTTTCCTGACCCGGATTTATTACCCTTAATTATCTCCAACACATGGATAGAGGAAGTGCGCTCCAGCATGCCGCTTTTGCCAGCGACATTACGTGAGCAGTGGCAAAGTAGCTTCGGTTTAAGTACTTATGACACACAAATCCTCAGTCAAGATCGAGCAACCGCCGATCTTTTTGCTGAGCTTATTACTCTGTTAGGCGCCCCTCAGGCGAAATTGGTGGCCAACTTTATTACGGGCGAGCTGGCA
Source organism: Burkholderiaceae bacterium (assembly GCA_027486235.1). GTDB lineage: Bacteria > Pseudomonadota > Gammaproteobacteria > Burkholderiales > Burkholderiaceae > Polynucleobacter > Polynucleobacter hoetzingerianus. Next base: position 2,695 of record JAIXPN010000043.1, on the reverse strand, counting down.
TCCGCTCTTAACCGCTCCAATTTACTCGCAGCTAAGACCCCTTTAAGTGCCCAGCAAATTAGCGCATTGCTTAAGCGCCTAATCGATGGCACGATCTCCAATAAGATCGCTAAGGAAATTTTTTCATTAATGTGGGAAGAGGCCATTAATGGCAAATTAGTATCAGACGTTGATCAGATTATTGAAAGTAAGGGCTTGAAGCAAATTACTGATATCGGGGCATTGGAGGCTTTGATTGACTCAGTTTTACAGGCAAACACAAAATCCGTTGAAGAGTTCCGCTCAGGCAAAGAAAAGGCATTTAATGCCTTGGTGGGACAGGTCATGAAGGCCTCTCAAGGTAAGGCCAACCCCCAGCAGTTAAATGAGTTACTTCGTAAGAAGTTACAAGGTTCATAGGAATAGAAATGAGCAATCACGAATTGAGTCAAGAAGAACAAGAGGCCTTGGTGGCGCAGTGGCTTTTGGCCTGCCCAGGTTTTTTTGAGCGACACGCAGAAGTGTTGCAGGAGGTGCGCTTGAAGGATCCCAACAGTGACCGCGCTATTTCGTTACAAGAGCGCCAAATGCTTTTGTTGCGCTCGCAAAATCAAGCACTAAATCAGCGCTTAAATGAGATGTTACGTTTTGGTAGTCGAAACGACAAAACGCAACAAGCCATGGTCGCATGGCTACAACAATTAATTGAAGCAGAAGAAGCATTGGCAGTGACTTCAGCAATTGAGTCGGGCCTGTCGACTATTTTTGAAGTTGAAACCTGTGTGCTTTTATCAAAAGACCCCATTTTTCAATCGCTAGCGGATCAACCGATTTGTCAGGCGTATAGCGATTGCCCGGCTGCATTGAAAGAAAAAATACGTCAAGCACAATTGAATGATGATTCTTGGCAGAGTATTGCCATCTTGGCTTTACATCTTGGGGATGATCAATATGCTGGCTTAGTTTTAGCAAGCTCCGATCCAAACCGATTTACTAAGGATATGGGCGCATTCTATCTAAAACAAATTGCAGGTTTGGCGTCCGCAGCTTTAAAGCGGGTCGCTTGGCAGTAACGCTGACGTGAGCACATCGTTTCCTGAGATAGAGGCTTACTTACATGATCTACATGTGGTGCGACAGCTTTCTGTTCATACGCTGAAAGCCTACCGCATTGATTTGCTCACTTTGCAAGAAAATATTCTGGCAGAGAGCTTAGACCTAAACAGGGTAAGTAATCAGCTGATTCGGCGTTGGTCTGCGACTTTGCATGCTAAAGGGAAATCTCCGCGTACGATTGCGAGAACATTATCTGTCTGGCGTGGTTTTTATGACTGGCTTGCCTTGGAGGGCGAAGCTCAGGGGTCACGATCAAGCCTTTACACGAACCCGGTGGCTGATGTGAAAGCCCCAAAGCGTTCAAAGTTATTACCCAAAGCCTTATCAGTAGAGCAGGCAATTGCATTGATTGAGCATGCTGCCAAAGATGCCAAAGACAAAAAAGATTGGGAGTTCTTGCGTGACCACGCGATTATTGAGCTTTTGTATTCTTCGGGTTTGCGTTTGTCGGAGCTATTAGGGCTTGATATCGAGGCAAGTCGTTTCTCGGCAGGTTGGCTGGATTGGGCCGCCGCAGAGGTATCGGTGCTTGGAAAGGGTAATAAGCGCAGAACAATTCCGGTGGGCAAGCCAGCGATGCTTGCTTTGCACGCCTGGAAAGAGGCGCGCGAGGGTTCGGTGCCTACTGGCGATGAGGCCGCACTATTTGTCTCTATTCAAGGCAAGCGCTTATCACCACGAACGGTGCAAGCCCGCTTACGTGCCTTGGCGATTCGTGCAGGACTGCCGACCCATGTGCATCCCCACATGATGCGTCATAGTTTTGCAAGTCATGTTTTGCAGTCATCGCATGATTTGCGTGCCGTACAAGAGATGTTGGGGCATGCGAGTATTGCGAGCACTCAAATTTATACCTCTTTAGATTTTCAACACCTTGCTAAAGCCTATGACAATGCACATCCTCGTGCAAAGACAAAGAGCTCAAATAAATAAAATGAATTTCAATATTGTTCTTGAGGCTGGTAAAGAGCGCCCAATCATTCGTCGTCACCCATGGGTTTACTCCAGCGCGATTAAGCGGGTAGAGGGCAAGCCAAGGCCTGGCGCAACAGTTCAAATCCTTGCCCATGACGGCCGGTGGATTGCAAAAGCCGCTTATAGCCCAGAGTCAAAAATCAGAGCGCGCGTTTGGTCTTGGCAAGAAAGCGAAGCGATTGACCATGCTTTCTTTAAGCGCAAGATCGCAAAAGCGATTGAGTATCGACGTGATTGGGTTAAAAATACGAATGCAATACGCTTGATTGCCGGCGAGGCAGATGGCTTGCCCGGGCTCATTGTGGATCAATATGACCAAACGATCGTTTGCCAATTTTTAAGTACGGGCGTTGAGTTATGGCGCGATGCCATCATTGCTTCTTTGTTGGAGCAAACCCAATGTACTTTAATAGTCGAGCGTTCCGATGCGGCTGTACGATCCCGCGAGGGCCTGCAAGAGCGGACCGGCATTTTGCATGGGACTCATTCTGGCGAACTAATTGCTGTTCACGAAAATGGCGTGCAATACGGTATTGATGTGTTGGGCGGACACAAAACAGGCTTTTATATTGACCAACGCGACAATCGGCAGATGGTTAGCGAGTTGGCTGCGAATCGACGCGTG
>JAIXPN010000083.1 GCA_027486235.1 Burkholderiaceae bacterium | reverse complement strand
GTTGTTGAGTCATGATCCTTATCTACAGAGGGGGCGGAATCACCGAGTAAGTTGAGTTGGCGAGAATCATTTTGTTCAGGAAGTCGCTTCAAAATATGTTCAATTCGCTTTTGGGCATCCTCAATCTTGCCTTCAAGCATGACACGATCTTGGCGCAAGGCCTCAACCGAGGCGTTGACCATCTTTAACTTCTCAGAGAGGCGAAGAAGAACTTGCTCGATAGAATCAGAAGACATGATGGGTAATTAATAAATTACGCTAATTTTTTATTCCTTGAGCCAGCTAAGAGATGGTAGCTAAGCGCAGCGACTGCAATGTAGCAGAGGGCAAAGAAAAGGTTACCAAAGAAATACTGACCAAAGAGTTCTACAAAACCACTCATTGTTGCAGCACTCTTCTGGAAATAGAATGAGCCACTGGATAGCAGCTCACAAACAGCAACACCGCCGACAAAAGACAGGGCAAATTGAGCTAATTTAAAGCCGTGTTTCTCATATTGACTGCGGAACCATTTACCAGAAAACCATAGAGCAAAGTAGGCTGGGATTAGCGCTGCATAGCTAATATTGAGTAAATGGTTACCCATAGCGAGGTAATCAATCACAAAGGCTTGGATCATCACGATTGCAAATAAAAGAGGGCTCAATAAAAAACCCAGGATAAAAGCAATTGCCCATGTAGCATCTGGCAGGCTGAGAAGGGAGGCGACGTGTTGTCCCCGAGTCGCCCACAAGACCAAGGAGAAAACTACTGCGATCAGAATAGTTTGTTTGGTGGAAAGATTAAACATAGTTAACTCCTTAGTTGACTTGACCATTTTAGACCTAAATCAGCCCAAAACAACTATTTCATAGCATACCTAATTCCAACAAAGAGATTGGATCCAGGAGTGTTGTAACCATAGGAAAGTTGATAGTCCTTATTGAAGATATTGTTCCAACGGCCAAATAAGGTCCAGTCTTTGGCAAACTGATAATTTCCAAAGAGGTTAAAGATGGCATAACCACCCATATAACCTGTATTGCCGTAGTCATTTCGATTTGCCTGAAAGGTAGCTTCTGCACCAACAGCCACCTTGGCATCTTTATACTCAGTACCAATATTTCCGAATTGGCGTGCCCGCTTGGCTAAAACAAAACCCGTACTTTCATCAATAGGATTTTGTTGATCAAAAGAACCTCTTAAAGAGAAATATCCGGATCGGATAGCACCACCAACAGATAAACCAGTAATCTTGGCATTTGCAACGTTACTTGCACATCCATAACTGTAGCCAACAGGGCAGCCGCTGCTTGAATATTGAATTAGATTGGTAATGGTATTACTGTATGCAATGATGCGCGCATCATATTGCTTTGTTTCATAATGAAGCCCGATTTCACTATTTTTACTTTTTTCTGGTTTTAAAGTCGAAACTCCATATCCTGGGTAGTACAGATCATAAAAAGAGGGCGCCTTGAAACCGGTCCCATAGTTAATATTTGCCCGCAACTGTTTTGTAAAGAAATAACCATAGGCAAGGTTGCCAGTAGTCTGCGGCCCATAGCCAGTAATACTATCGTTACGGATGCTTGCGTTGCCCAGGTGTGATCCGCGTTTTAATTGATAAGCACCAGCAAATGAATTAGTTATCTGGTCGAGACTAAGATTCCCATCGGTCGCATACACAGAAGCAATTCGGCGCTCAGCTATCAACTGAACTAGGTCTTTACCCACATTAATATCGTTTTGCCAAGTGTATATATTTTGCTTTGAGTTAGTAACTGCATTACTTGTTGGAGTAAGGTTTTGGCCTAAATCATAGGATTGAGCAATCTGCAAAAGACTCTTCCAGTTTTGCATAATCTGATTCTTTGAGTAGAGTGAATATGTGCTGATGTCATTAACTTGGTTACCGATCGGTTTTGCGTTTGTGAAGGAATAAACGGGATACTGATTATTATTCCTTGATGCAAATACCTGCATACCAATTTCTTGACCCCTTGCCCATTCTTGACTCAATTTTCCTGCACCACCACTCCGGGTGTAGCCCATTCTTTGCGTGGTGTTGTAAGAGCTTAGTGCAGAGTTATTTGGTGCAATCGAATTAAACCCCATAGAGTTTTCTTGAGTGGCACTCAGTGAGTAACTAATTTTTTGATCACCTGATGTACTGCCGTAAATACTCGCATCAGAGATTGAGGTGCCATACGTTCCATATCCGGTAGTGGCGCCAACTTGAAAAGGACCCTCACCTCTTTTTGTGAAAATTTGCACTACCCCACCAATTGCATCAGATCCATACAAACTACTTTGCGGTCCAAAAATAATTTCAATGTGATCAATGATAGACAGAGGGATTGCCTGCCAAGATGGGGATCCTGATAATGTTGATTGAGATCGAACCCCATCGATTAAGACTAATGTTTGCCCTGAATTTGCACCACGCAAGAAAACACTAGCAATCGCACCACCACCACCGTTACTGGATATCTCTACCCCTCGCTGTCTCTGCAGCAGCTGTACCAAACTAGACTGCCCAGCATCTGCAATTTCCTCAGGTCCAATGTAGACATAGTCGGCTAGAACATCGTTTGCTCGAGTGGGGGTGCGGGTTGCAGTGACAATCACCGGATCCATTGGATTGTTGGCTGTGCTAACGGAGACATTACTGGTTTGTGCCCGAGTGGTTTGACTGCTTAAAACAATAATTGAGGCAAGCGCGAGGGCAGAAAGACGCCAAGCCTTTACGGAGGTATTGCAAGGTTGCATGATGATTCCCAAGTTGTAATGCCAGCCAACCTCCCCGTTAGCGGGCGATACAGAAATTCTTGAATAGGGATATGTGCGTCAATTGGGCGCTGATTCGAGACGAGCGCTTTCCTCGGCGCGCGAAGGTCCCCGTCCGCGAAAGTCCACCTGTCTTGGCCGGTATCCGGGCTGGTGAACTTTGGGGTTTAGCCTTCCCATGCATTGACTACACAGTGGCTGATCAAACCTGAGTGCCGATGTATTGGCACATTCACTTACCGTTGCGGGGGCAGCACACGTTTGGATAGTGTTTCCCGTTTAACCCCAATGCATTGCAAAGGGGCACCACGACGTACCGATATTACCCTATTTTTGGCTGGGAATAACCTTAATTTCTGATTGTCAAGGGCTTACAATAAGGGGTTAAGGTAAAAAGATTCATGACCATATTAGATAAACACCCAGAAAAGAATCTAATTCGATTGCAACTCAGTCAAAACATTGTGTTGCAGAATTTGGATCCAAGCGGTATGGCTCAGCTTGAGGCTCATTTGGAGATCTCTGACCTCAAAAAATCTGAGATCTTGCTGCGCCAGGGCAATTATCAAATGGAGCAGTATTTTGTATTGGATGGCATTCTCAAACGAATTGTGTCCAGTGCCGATGCTAAAGAAATGATTCTGCGCTTTGCGATTGAGAAGGATATCGAAACCAGTTATGCAGCATGGCGATTACAACGTGCAGCCCCATACAGCATTGCTTCAGTAACAAAAGCGCGGGTTGCACGGATGCCCCTCAAGAAATGGGCTGAGTTTTTGGATGCCCATCCCAAGCTAAAAGAGAGTTTTGAGTTTGAGGTGATGCGCTTAATGAGTGAAATCATGGCCCACACGATTACCCTTCACATGTTGGACGCGCCTGGTCGCGTTGAGCGTTTCTTGCGAAAGTATGAAAATCTTTTTGAGGTCTTGCCCAAAAAGGAGTTGGCTGCTTATCTCAACCTTTCACCAGAAACTCTAAGCCGACTCAAGAGTAAACATAAAGAGTTATTTATTTAGGTAACAGGGTCTTTTTAGCCCCAGTCAAATACGAGCTAACCCTAGGTTTTTATTGGATTTTAGGGGAAATTGACGAAAGTCAATGATGAACCACCCCCGCAGTCCTAAGATTCGTCTCAGCTCAACTGAGACCCTAAAAAGGAGTCAATGTTGAAGATAACCAATCCCAGGGAGAGACAACGTTATGTTGACAGCAACCAAAGAGCATTCTGCAAATACTGCGGCAGAAGAGACCCAATTAACCGATGGTTTCCACCTAGTCATCGATGCGCTTAAAGCGAACGACATCGACACCATTTTTGGACTAGTTGGCATTCCGATTACTGACTTGGCACGTTTGGCCCAAGCGGAAGGAATGCGGTTTATTGGTTTTCGTCATGAGCAGCACGCTGGTAATGCCGCAGCAATTGCTGGCTACATGACCCAAAAGCCGGGCATCTGCTTAACGGTCTCTGCCCCAGGATTTTTGAACGGCCTAACAGCCCTGGCCAATGCCACCACTAATTGCTTCCCAATGATTTTGATTTCTGGCTCCAGTGAGCGTGAGATTGTGGACTTGCAGCAAGGTGACTACGAAGAGATGGATCAGCTCAACGCAGCAAAGCCCTATGCCAAAGCGTCTTATCGTATTAATAAGGCAGAGGACATTGCGATTGGTGTGGCGCGCGCAATTCGTGCGGCAGTCTCTGGTCGTCCAGGTGGTGTTTACCTCGATCTTCCTGCACAGCTCTTGGGACAAAGTATTCCTGCGCAAAAGGGTAAAGAGTCCTTATTCCGCGTAATCGATGCAGCGCCTAAGCAAATTCCAGCAGATGATGCTGTGAAGCGTGCTATTGATGTATTGAAGTCGGCAAAGCGCCCATTGATCTTGTTGGGCAAAGGTGCCGCTTATGCACAGGCCGACCAAGCGATTAAAGATTTGGTTGAGAAGTCTGGCATTCCATATTTACCAATGTCGATGGCAAAAGGTTTATTGCCCGATACTCACCCACAGTGCGCATCAGCCGCCCGCTCGTTTGTATTAACTGAAGCTGATACTGTGATGTTGATTGGCGCTCGTTTGAACTGGCTCTTGGCGCACGGCAAGGGTAAGACCTGGGGTAATCATTTGAAGAAATTTATTCAGATTGATATTGCGCCAACCGAGATTGACAGCAACGTACCTATCGCAGCGCCTGTGATTGGTGATGTCGGCTCTTGCGTCAATGAAATTCTAAAAGAGATTGGTAGCGTTCCAAAGCCAAGCTCCGAGTGGATTAATGCAATCAATGAGAAGAGAGATAAGAACGTTGCGAAGATGGAGGAGACTCTTTCTAAGAATCCATCGCCAATGAACTTCCATAGCGCCTTGCGTGCTATTCGTGAAGTTGTAAAAGCCAACCCAGACGTGAATATCGTTAACGAAGGTGCAAACACCCTTGACTATGCACGTAGCATCGTCAATATGTATAAGCCACGTAAGCGTTTTGACTCCGGCACATGGGGCATTATGGGAATTGGTATGGGTTACGCCATCGGTGCTGCAGTAGTGAGCAAGCAGCCTGTGATTGCCATTGAGGGTGATAGCGCGTTTGGCTTTAGTGGCATGGAGTTAGAAACAATCTGCCGTTATAACTTACCGATCATCACTGTGGTCTTCAATAACAATGGCGTGTATCGCGGAACGGATGTCAACCCAACGGGTGGCTCTGATGTTGCCCCAACGGTATTTGTAAAGAACGCACGTTACGACAAGATGATGGAAGCGTTTGGTGGTGTTGGCTTTAATGTCACCACCCCACAAGAGCTCACAGATGCATTGAACCAGTCGCTTGCTTCTGGCAAGCCCACTGTCATCAATGCGGTGATTGATGAAACTGCTGGAACCGAGAGCGGCCGTTTAACTAATCTCAATCCAGCATCGACAGCAACAAAGAAGTAATCTAATTAATTGATATAGAGTCCAAAGGAGATTCAAGATGACTAAACCACTAGACGGAATTCGTATTATCGATTTCACCCACGTACAAGCTGGCCCTGCCTGTACACAGTTGCTCGGTTTTTATGGTGCCGACGTAATTAAGGTGGAGCGCCCAGGATCGGGTGACGTGACCCGTAGCCAATTGCGTGACATCCCAGATGCCGATGCCCTGTACTTCACGATGCTCAATGGTAATAAGCGCTCGTTGACCTTGGATACCAAAACTCCAGAAGGCAAGGAAGTGCTTGAGAAATTGATTAAGGTCTCCGACGTAATGGTCGAGAACTTTGGTCCTGGTGCATTAGATCGCATGGGTTTCTCATGGGATCGCATTATGGAATTGAATCCAAAAATGATTTTGGCCTCGGTGAAGGGATTCTCTGATGGTCACTCATACGAAGATCTCAAGGTCTATGAGAACGTCGCTCAGTGTGCTGGTGGTGCTGCCTCGACCACTGGTTTCTGGGATGGTCCTCCAACAGTTTCTGCTGCCGCTTTGGGTGACAGCAATACTGGTATGCACTTGGCGATTGGTATTTTGACCGCCCTAATGCATCGTCAGAAGACCGGTAAAGGCCAGAAGGTCGCTTGCTCGATGCAAGATGCCGTATTGCATCTGTGCCGTGTGAAGTTGCGCGATCAACAACGTTTGGACCGCGTTGGTTATCTCGAAGAGTACCCACAATATCCTCATGGCAAGTTCAGTGATGTTGTGCCCCGCGGCGGTAATGCTGGTGGCGGCGGACAGCCTGGCTGGGTCTTAAAGTGTAAGGGCTGGGAAACCGATCCAAATGCATATATATATTTCACGATCCAGGGCCATGCATGGGAGCCAATTACCAAGGCTCTTGGCAAACCAGAGTGGGCAACCGATCCAGCTTATATGACTGCTCAAGCGCGTCAAGACAAAATTTTTGACATCTTCGCTACCATTGAAGATTGGCTCAAAGATAAGACTAAATATGAGGCTGTTGATATCTTGCGTAAGTTTGATATTCCATGCGCCCCAGTTCTTTCGATGAAAGAAATTGCTGAGTCTCCTGATTTGCGTGCCAGCGGTTCGATTGTTGAAGTCGATCACAAAGTGCGCGGCAAGTATCTAACCATTGGTAGCCCAATCAAGTTCTCTGAGTTGAAGGTAGAAGTGAAGCCATCGCCAGTTTTGGGTGAGCACACCGATGAGGTCTTGGCTGATTTGGGTTACTCCAAAGAGCAAATTGCTAATTTGCATGCTGCCAAAGCAGTTTAATTCTTAAAGATGTACTTAAATGGCGCCTGCGGGCGCCATTTTTATTGATATTGCACCGCAACTAATGGGGTTCTGCTCACGTTGATCAAATCATTTGCTCGATTGCTAGCAAATGTGTAACTAGGTGGAAGAGCTCTAGAAGCCAATCCCCATAAGGCACTGGCGCCATGTTCTATTTTGGATAATGCGTCCTTTTGGCAAATACCAGCGCTGGTAAAATGGCCTTAATTCAAATTTCTTACTTTTCTTAGGACTTTTTTTATGGCAAAAGCACTTGAGGGGATCAAGATCCTCGACTTCACTCATGTTCAATCAGGACCCACCTGTACTCAGCTATTAGCTTGGTTTGGTGCTGATGTGATTAAGGTAGAGCGTTCGGGCGAGGGTGATGCCACTCGTAACCAATTACAAGATATCCCTGATGCAGATAGTTTGTATTTCACGATGCTCAATCACAATAAACGCTCGATTACAGTCAATACCAAAACGCCAGAAGGAAAAGATATTCTGGAGCGCTTAATTAAGCAATGCGATGTATTGGTTGAGAACTTCGCACCAGGTGCATTGGATCGCATGGGTTTTACCTGGGAACATATTCAATCCCTCAATCCACGGATGATCATGGCCTCCATTAAAGGATTTGGCCCAGGCCCCTATGAGGACTGCAAGGTTTATGAAAACGTTGCACAGTGTGCAGGTGGATCAGCTTCAACGACCGGATTTGATGACGGCCCTCCCATGGTAACCGGAGCACAGATTGGTGATAGCGGTACAGGCTTGCACCTTGCCTTGGGAATTGTGACCGCTTTGTATCACAGTACTCATTCTGGTAAAGGTCAGAAGGTCAATGCAGCGATGCAAGATGCCGTATTAAATTTGTGCCGAGTAAAGCTACGCGATCAACAGCGCTTGGATCGCAATGGCACGATGCAAGAGTATCCCCAGTTCCCCAATGGCAAATTTGGTGATGCAGTACCCCGCGCTGGAAATGCGTCTGGCGGTGGACAGCCTGGTTGGATTCTGAAATGCAAAGGCTGGGAAACTGATCCCAACTCCTATATCTACGTCGTGGTGCAAGCAGCGGTTTGGGAAGCGATTTGCAAGGTCATTGGTCGTGAAGACTGGATTACTGATAAAGATTACGCCTCACCCATGGCGCGCTTACCCCGTTTGATGGGCATCTTTGCAGAGATTGAAAAATGGACCATGACCCTTACCAAGTTTGAGGTAATGGATATCCTGAATAAATACGATGTACCTTGTGGCCCCATCCTTTCCATGAAAGAAATCGCGGAAGAGCCTGCTCTGCGCGCAACCGGAACGGTCGTGGAAGTCGATCATCCTATTCGTGGCAAGTACCTGACCGTTGGTAACCCGATTAAGCTATCGGATAGCCCCACTGATGTAACACGTTCACCATTATTGGGCGAGCATACCGACGAGATCTTGCAAGAGTTAGGCTTTAACGTCGATGAGTTGATTGATTTACGTCACAAGAAAGTAATCTGAAATGCGCGTTGCACTGATTGGTAGCCAAGATTTTGGTAAGGCGGCGCTTGAAGCGTTTTTGGCCAGGGGTGATGAGATTGTTGCAGTCTTTTGCCCCCCCGATAATCCCAAAGCAACAAAGCCAGAGATCTTAAAGGAGACCGCATTGGCTCGCGGTCTAAACATGTTGCAATTTCCTAGCCTGAAAGGCCCCGAGGCTGCACAAGCCATGCGCGACAGTCAGGCTGATATTTGTGTCATGGCCTATGTGCTGCAATTTGTACCGCAGGATTTGGTCAAGATCCCGCGCTTTGGCACCATTCAGTATCATCCCTCATTGTTGCCAAAATATCGCGGCCCCAGTGCAATTGGTTGGTCAATCGCTTTAGGAGAAACTAAAACAGGTTTGACTATTTTTCGTCCATCGGATGGTTTGGATGAAGGGGAAATCATTTTGCAAAAAGAGGTTCCAATCGGCCCGGATGACACTTTGGGGCAGGTGTACTTCAATCATCTTTTCCCTCTGGGCATTCAAGCATTACTAGAGACCGCCGATTTGGTTGCAGCCGGTAAGCATCAAGAGATTGTGCAAGACGAGTCGCAAGCGAATTACGAAGGCTGGTTCGATCAAGCGGCCGCACGAATTCATTGGTCAAATCACATCAGCCAAATCTACGACTTGATCCGCGCTTGTAATCCAGCACCGGGCGCTTGGACGGCTTTGAATGGTGAGAAGGTGCAAATTTATGACGTGCGCAAACATGTCACCCCGACCTTTGGCTCGGTAAAAGGTAAGCCTGGCGAGATCATTGAGATCACAGCAGATTCCTTTAAGGTCGCGTGCCACGGCGGGCAAATTGAAGTTCTAAAAGCAAAGACAGGAAAAGGCAGCAAGGTCTCTGGTGCCGAACTAAGCGCATCCATGGGATTGCAGCTTGGCCAGTTTTTTGATGCTAGCTGACCTTACACTTCGAGGTTATCAATCAGACGAGTTTTGCCTAATTTAGCAGCTGTCAAAATAACCAATTCTTTCTTGGTTAAGAGATCTTCTGTATTAGGCGCTAAGAGGTTGGAGCGCTTGCGGATCGCAATATAGTCGGGAACCCAACCTCGATTCTTAAGTGCCTCGCTGGCTTTTTGTTCCAAGGCTAGTAATTGATGAGCGGTAATCGAGCTTGATTCAGCTTTACCCAGAAGCCCTTGGATTTCTTGGCGAAGATTTTGTAAGGCAATTTGCAATTGAGGTGCCTCTGTTCGCTCTTCTTTAGTCAAATAACCGTTGCGAGAGGACAGAGCTAAACCATCTTCCGCGCGGATTGTTTCACCGGCAACGATATCAACGGGAAGTGCAAACTGTTGCGCCATTTGCCGAATGATCATGAGCTGTTGATAGTCTTTTTTACCAAAGACAGCCACTTTGGGTTGGACACAGGAAAAGAGTTTTAGAACGACAGTGCAAACGCCCTTGAAAAATCCTGGACGAAACTCGCCCTCCAAGATATCGCCCAATTGCTTTGGTGGATCTACGCGATATTCCTGTGGTTCTGGATAGAGGACCGACTCAGTAGGGGCAAAGAGTACATAGACTCCTTCCTTCTCCAGCTTTTCTGCATCCGCTTCCAGCGTGCGAGGATACTTATCAAAATCTTCATTGGGCCCAAACTGCAAGCGATTGACAAAGATGCTCGCAATCACGGGATCTCCATGTTGACGCGCAATGCGCATCAGTGAGAGATGACCTTCATGCAAATTACCCATCGTAGGCACAAAGGAGGCGCGATTTTGCCCGCGCAATTGATCGCGCAGTTCTTGTATATCGGTAACAATCTTCATGCGCTCGGGGTATAGGCTAAGCGCACATAGATCGGCGCATAGGGTTCAGCCTGAGTAATTTCAATCAGCGCTTCGCGCGACAGTTCTAGCATGGCAATAAAGTTCACAACAATGACCGGGATACCATTGCCGGATTTAATAGAATCTTCAAAGAGCTCGCTAAATTCAACGAAACGGGTGTTTTGTAAGCGACGCAAGATGCGGGTCATAAAATCACGTACCGAAAGTTGTTCGCGAGTAATCGTGTGATGCTGATTTAACTTGGCTCGGTGTAAAACATCGCGCCAAGCCATTTGCAGGTCTTCGAGATTGACCTCGGGCCATGTAATTGCCACAGTGGTATCGACATAACCATGCGCCACCTGAAAGTCACGGCCTAACTGCGGCATACGGTCGAGCTCTTGAGCAGCCAATTTCATCTTTTCATATTCGAGCAAGCGACGAACTAATTCAGCGCGCGGATCTTCAACTTCCTCATCGCTGTCAGCCTTCTTCATGGGCAACAGCATGCGTGATTTGATTTCAATCAGCATGGCGGCCATTAACAAGTATTCCGCCGCAAGTTCTAAATTATGATGCCGTATTTGATCAATATAGCTTAGGTATTGTTGGGTTACCTGTGCCATCGGAATATCGAGCACATTAAAGTTTTGCTTACGAATTAAGTAGAGCAAAAGATCAAGAGGGCCCTCAAAAGCCTCTAGAAAAACCTCTAGAGCATCGGGCGGAATGTACAAGTCCGTTGGCAGCTGAAACAGGGGTTCGCCATACAACTTGGCAAACGCAGAGCTTAGGCCATCAATCTTTTCTTCAGATGGTCCAAGGGGAAGAGACTCGAGCTCTTCAGTCATTGCTATAAACGTAAGAGCGTTGCTTGATACGGGCCAAATGAGTTCGTTTTACTTCCTCTGGATTTTGAGGAGCCTTGTCCCACAAAAGCGCACGACCCTCACGCTGAGCTTGCTCGAGATGGGGATTTTGGGCCTTGAGTTGCTCCAGAAACTGAGTGGCTTGAGATTTATATTTCTTCATAAAATCAATAACTTAGATAATAAAACAGATTAGGCTACCCCTCATTATTAACGATTTTGGAATAGGGCCTTAGAGATTGAGTTTAAGAAGCTCATCGAGCTGAGTTTGTTCAACGCGCGTCATCAGATGTTTGTAGGGAGCAATGGGTGAACTGCTCTTGAGAGGGGTATTGATGTCCTGCCATTGCATTGCCGGAATTGCTAAGAAAATTTCAACCTGACTCACTAAATTTGGTAGGACTGGTTTGAGATACAGGCTTAAGCGTCTAAAGGATTCCAAGATGACGCTACAAACCTCATGCAATTGAGTGTTGCGTGCTGGATCTTTTGCTAAATCCCAGGGCTTGTTCTCATCCACAAAGCCGTTGACTTGATCCGCCAGTTCCATAATTAGCCGAATTGCTTTCGCATACTCGCGTGACTCATAAAGCTCGGCAATACTTACACTTGCATGAGCAATGCTTGCCAAAAGAGGGTGGTCCATTGCCTGATCTAAAACTCGTCCATCAAAGCGCTTTACTAAAAACCCTGCACTGCGGCTAGCAATATTGATGTACTTACCCAAAAGATCGCTATTGACGCGTGCAACAAAGTCTTGCAGATTGAGATCGAGGTCTTCCATGCTTGCATTCAATTTGGTCGCAAAGTAATAGCGAAACCATTCGGGGTTGAGACCAGCTTCAATCACACTATGAGCAGAGATCAGAGTGCCGCGTGATTTACTCATTTTCTCGCCATCGACCGTTAGAAAGCCATGCGCAAAGATATTGGTGGGCGTGCGGTAGCCGGCAAAGTGTAAGGTTGCTGGCCAGAATAGGGTATGGAAGTACAGAATATCTTTGCCAATAAAGTGATATTGCTCAGTCGTGCTGTCTGGCTTGACCCAATCATCAAAGACAAGCCCTTTGTCCTTGCAATACTTGAGAAAACTGGCGTAGTAGCCAATCGGAGCATCGAGCCATACATAGAAATATTTACCAGGCGCATCCGGAATCTCAAAACCAAAATAAGGCGCATCACGCGAGATATCCCAATCCCCTAGTTTGCTCTCTCCGACGGTGCCGACCCATTCCTTCATCTTATTCTTAGCTTCACTTTGCAGCGGTGTCTTCACTTGCGTCCACTCACGCAAGAAAGATTCACAGCGTGGATCGGAGAGCTTGAAAAAATAATGATCCGATACTTTTCGAATGGGTGTTACACCACTCACAACTGAATAGGGATTTTTGAGGTCAGTAGGTGCATAGGTTGCCCCACACTTTTCGCAGGAGTCACCATACTGATCTGCGGCATTGCATTTCGGGCAATTACCTTTGATAAATCGATCCGGCAGAAACATTTCTTTGACAGGATCGTAGGCTTGTTCGATGGCTCGCTTCTCAATCAAACCTGCATCACGCAATTTGAGATAAATCTCACGCGAGAGCATTTCATTCTCGGGGCTATCCGTGGTGTAGTAATGATCAAAGGAGATCAAAAAGTCATCAAAGTCACGCTTATGTTCGTGCCAGACTTTATTAATTAGTTCTTTGGGGCTCATGCCCTCCTTCTCGGCGCGAAGCATGATGGGGGTGCCATGGGTATCGTCAGCCCCTACATAGTGGACTTCGTGGCCACAGAGCCTCTGAAAACGCACCCAAATATCGGTTTGCACGTATTCAACCAAATGGCCTATGTGGATTTGGCCATTGGCATACGGTAGGGCGGAGGTAACAAGAAGTTGACGCATATTTATTTTTATCGATTCAGCAATGATTTTAGTCTGCGGTTAAAGTGATGGGCGATAGCGATTAATTCAATGGTCAAAACAGGCGCAAAACTATGCTTGACCATGTTGTGGAGACTACGATGGCTGTAAGTGGGGAGCACCCGATCAAAATGAGCAATGCCTCTGTGCCAGTGGTACATGAGGTTGAGATTATCGACGAGTTGGGCCGTCGCAAGCCGACATTTATTCCTGGGGAACGCTCATTAACAATTTACCTCGACAAGCGGGAGGTTGTGACCTTGATGACCTTGGGGTCCGCCCCTGAGGCACTTGTCCTGGGTTATTTGCGAAACCAACGCTTAGTGGAGTCCCCCGAGGATATCGAGAGTATCCAGGTGGACTGGGAAACTGACTCTGCGGCCGTAAAAACGCGACGCAGTACCGTTGATATTGAGGCAATCACTAGCAAGCGAGTGGTGACCACGGGCTGTGGTCAGGGCACCATGTTTGGGGGCCTGATGGAAGATATGGCGCAGATTCGTCTGCCCGAGGGTCCCAAACTCCATCAAGAAGCGATTGTTGATCTTCTGGAGCAGATTCGGGCTCATGAAACGATTTATAAGAAGGCGGGTTCGGTACACGCTTGTGCAGTGTTTGAGCGAGATGGCGAAAAAGTTCGTTTGCTCCATTTGATTGAGGATGTGGGGCGCCATAATGCGGTGGACTCGATTTCAGGGCTCATGTGGTTGGCAAAACGCCGGGGCGAAGATCTTATCTTCTTTACCACTGGACGATTGACCTCAGAGATGGTTATTAAGGGGGCGCAAATGGGCATTCCATTTCTGTTAACCCGTTCCGGTGTGACCCAAATGGGCTTGGAGCTGGCCCGCAAGACGCATTTAACCTTGCTGTCCCGCTGTTCTGGCAAGCACTTTGAGATCTACAACGCCCCGGAGCGTGTGGTTTTTCAGTCAAGCTAAGCCCTTAAAACCCGTGTTTGTGCCCAGCTGGGCGTGAAAGTCTTACAATCCCGCCATGACTATTAAATCTGATCACTGGATTCGGCGTATGGCTGAAGAGGGCATGATTAGCCCCTTCGAGCCCGGTCAGGTCCGCACCAACACCACAGGCCAAAAAATTGTCAGCTACGGCACATCCAGCTATGGCTATGACATTCGTTGTGCAAATGAGTTCAAGATTTTTACCAACATCAACAGTACGATCGTCGATCCCAAACAATTTGATGAGAAGTCTTTTGTAGATTTCAAGGGCGATGTTTGCATCATTCCTCCCAACTCCTTTGCCTTGGCACGGACGGTCGAGTACTTCAAGATTCCCCGTAATGTCTTAACCATTTGCGTGGGTAAGAGTACCTATGCGCGGTGCGGCATTATTGTGAACGTTACACCTTTCGAGCCCGAGTGGGAGGGTTATGTCACCCTCGAGTTCTCGAACACTACTCCACTCCCTGCAAAAATTTATGCAGGCGAGGGCTGTGCGCAAGTCCTTTTCTTTGAGAGTGATGAGGTATGCGGTACCTCTTATAAAGACCGCGGTGGTAAATACCAAGGTCAGCATGGCGTGACCCTACCAAAGACCTAAGTAATCCATCATGAAATTTCGTTTCCCCATCATCATTATTGATGAAGACTTTCGCTCTGAAAATATTTCAGGATCAGGCATTCGTGATCTAGCCGTTGCGATTGAGGGTGAAGGTATTGAGGTGATCGGGTTAACCAGTTATGGCGATCTAACGTCCTTTGCCCAGCAAGCTTCGCGTGCATCCTGCTTTATTCTCTCAATCGATGACGAAGAGTTTGATGCAGTGATTGATCCAGATGAGAGTGATCTTCCTGCTATTACCAATCTACGCTCCTTCGTCGTTGAAGTGCGAAAGCGCAATGAAGATATTCCGATCTTTTTGTATGGCGAGACCCGGACTTCACGCCATATTCCCAACGATATTCTGCGCGAGTTACACGGCTTCATTCATATGAATGAAGATACCCCTGAGTTTGTAGCGCGACACATTATTCGTGAGGCCAAAGTCTATTTGGATTCCTTGGCGCCCCCATTCTTTCGCGCACTGACCCACTATGCTTCGGAAGGCTCCTACTCTTGGCATTGCCCCGGGCACTCCGGTGGCGTTGCTTTTTTAAAGAGCCCTGTCGGTCGAATGTTCCATCAGTTTTTTGGTGAGAACATGTTGCGTGCTGACGTTTGTAATGCGGTGGAGGAGCTTGGTCAGCTTTTGGATCATACGGGACCGGTGGTGGCCAGTGAGCGTAATGCTGCTCGTATCTTTAGTGCCGATCATTTGTTCTTTGTGACCAATGGCACATCCACCTCGAACAAAATTGTTTGGCATTCGACCGTTGCCCCAGGTGATGTGGTTTTGGTGGATCGTAATTGCCACAAATCAGTGATTCATTCGATCATGATGATGGGTGCCATCCCCGTATTCTTGATGCCAACCCGAAACCATTTGGGCATCATTGGCCCCATCCCCAAGGAAGAGTTTGAGTGGGCCAACATCAAGAAAAAGATTGATGCTAATCCATTTATCAAGGATAAAAATGTTATCCCGCGCGTATTAACGATTACACAAAGTACCTATGACGGTATTGTGTACAACGTTGAGATGATTAAGTCGATGCTCGATGGCAAAGTTGATAGCTTGCATTTTGATGAAGCTTGGTTGCCGCACGCTGCTTTCCATCCTTTCTATCAAGATATGCATGCCTTGAGTCAGAATCGCAAACGGACCAAGAAAAGTTTGCTGTTTTCAACTCAATCAACCCATAAATTATTAGCCGGCCTCTCGCAGGCCTCTCAAGTTTTAGTACAGGATGCAGAGGAGCGTAAGCTTGATCGTGATTGCTTTAATGAAGCCTACCTCATGCATACCTCGACGAGCCCACAGTACGCCATTATTGCTTCCTGCGACGTATCTGCGGCCATGATGGAATCTCCTGGCGGCACCACCTTGGTAGAGGAGTCGATTGCCGAAGCCTTGGATTTCCGCAGAGCCATGCGCAAGGTGGATGATGAGTTTGGCGCAGATTGGTGGTTTAAGGTTTGGGGCCCCGATCATTTGGCCGATGAGGGTATTGGCACTCGAGATGATTGGATCTTGGAGCCCAATGCGTATTGGCATGACTTTGGTAATTTGGCCAAGGGCTTCAACATGCTCGATCCGATTAAAGCGACGGTTGTTACCCCTGGCTTGGATATTGAAGGTAACTTTGCAGAGATTGGGATACCGGCCAGCATCGTCACTAAGTATCTTGCTGAGCACGGCGTGATCGTGGAGAAGACCGGTTTGTATTCTTTCTTCATCATGTTCACCATCGGCATTACGAAGGGCCGTTGGAACACCTTGGTAACCGAGTTACAACAGTTCAAGGATCACTTTGATAAGAACCAACCGCTTTGGAAAGTATTGCCCGAGTTTGTAGCAAAACATCCACGCTATGAGCGCGTTGGTTTACAAGAGATCTCTGCGCAGATTCATTCGTTCTATAAGAGTCGTGATGTAGCGCGGATGACCACAGAGATGTATCTCTCCAATATGGAGCCTGCCATGATCCCTGCGGATGCCTGGAGCAAGATGGCGCACAAAGAGATCGATCGGGTACCCATTGATGAGTTAGAAGGTCGTGTGACCGCTATGTTGGTGACTCCTTATCCACCCGGAATCCCGCTATTGATCCCGGGGGAGCGTTTTAATAAAGCAATCGTTGATTACTTGCGCTTTGCACGTGATTTCAATCAGCAGTTCCCCGGCTTTGAGACCGATATTCATGGTCTCGTGAAGAATGCTGACGGCAACAATGGTTACTACGTCGACTGCGTTAGAACCTAGACTAATTATTTTTTAGTGCAGTACGGGCGCGCTTAACAGCAGCAATCACTTGTTTGGGGGCTGTGCCGCCAAGATGATTGCGAGCTTCCACCGAGCCCTTCGGGGTCAAAACGATAAATACGTCTTTACTCACTACGCTGGATTTGGGGTTGAGTCCACAGGCTTTAATGAGTTCAGTCAGGCTCAGATCACTGAGAGCACAATTCTTTTTGACACAGAGCTTCACAGCGTGGGCAACTGCTTCATGGGCATCCCGAAAGGGCATTCCTTTTTTAACCAGGTAGTCGGCCAGATCAGTGGCTGTAGCAAAACCTTCCTCGGCTGCGCCCAACATCAACTCTTGATTGACAGAGATATGGGGAACCATATCCGCAAAGATTTGAACAGTTTCTGCCACTGTATCGACCGTATCAAAAAGAGGTTCCTTATCCTCCTGATTGTCTTTGTTGTAGGCCAAAGGCTGCCCCTTCATTAAGGTCAGCAGGGCAATCAAATTACCGTTGACCCGACCTGTTTTGCCGCGTGCAAGTTCGGGTACATCGGGATTCTTCTTTTGCGGCATGATCGAGCTACCCGTGCAGAAGCGATCGGGTAAATCAATAAAGCCAAAACGTGGACTTAACCACAGGATCAGCTCTTCGGATAGACGGGAGACGTGCATCATTAAGATCGATGCGGCTGCACAAAACTCAATGGCAAAATCCCGATCCGAGACCGCGTCGAGGGAGTTTTGGCAAACACCATCAAATCCCAAAGTTTTAGCAACCCGCTCACGATCGATGGGGTAAGTGGTGCCGGCCAAAGCTGCGGCCCCAAGGGGAAGTTGATTCACCCGCTTACGGCAAGAGAGCAAACGCTCAGCGTCACGCGTAAACATTTCGTAGTACGCCATCATATGGTGACCAAATGTAACGGGCTGCGCAACTTGTAAGTGCGTATGCCCTGGCATGATGGTCGCCGCGTGCTTCTCGGCTTGATCAAGCAAAGCGGTACGTAATCGTTTGAGATCAACCAGGATGTGATCTATTTCGGTTCTAAGCCATAAACGAATATCGGTTGCTACTTGATCATTACGTGAGCGTCCGGTATGCAAGCGCTTGCCTGCATCGCCAATCAGCTTTGTGAGTCGAGCTTCAATATTGAGATGAACATCCTCAAGGGCTAATTGCCAATCGAACTTACCCGCAGTAATTTCTTTCTCAATTTGCGCCATGCCCTTCTTGATAGCAACAAAATCAGCTTTGGAGATGATTTTTTGGGCAGCGAGCATCTCGGCATGGGCAAGGGAGCCAGCAATGTCTACCAGTGCTAAGCGCTGGTCAAAGCGTAGCGAGGAGGTGTAGCGTTGCACGAGGGCATCGACGGGTTCGGCAAAGCGACCAGACCATGCTTTGGACTTATTGGCTAAAGAATTTTTAGTTGAGCTCATAAACACAGTATATTGTGTGCAGTAATGATTTATTTTAATTCTTAAGTCGTCCTTATGAGCCCAAAGCGTTTAATAATTGCCTCCCGCGAGAGCCGGCTTGCAATGTGGCAAGCCGAACATGTCCAAGACTGCCTGCGTAAGCTATATCCTGACTGCGACGTCAGTATTTTGGGAATGACCACCAAAGGTGATCAGATTCTTGATCGTGCCCTATCCAAAGTGGGGGGTAAGGGCTTATTTGTCAAAGAGCTTGAAACTGCATTAGAGGATGGCCGTGCGGATTTAGCGGTTCACTCGCTCAAAGACGTTCCCATGGTAATGCCACCCGGCTTTGATCTGTCCTGTGTGATGGTGCGCGAGGATGCTAGAGATGCCTTGGTGTCTAACGATTACTCCAGTTTGGCGGAGTTGCCCCCGGGCTCAGTGGTTGGCACCTCCAGTTTGCGCCGCGAGGCGATTATTCGAAGCAACTACCCAGAACTCAAAGTGGAGCCCTTGCGCGGTAATTTAGACACGCGCATGTCAAAACTGGATCGTGGCGAGTACCAGGCGATTATTTTGGCGGCCGCTGGTTTAAAGCGTTTGGGAATGAGCTCACGTATCAAGGCATTACTGCCCTATGATCCCCATACTCCTGCCGCAGGACAAGGGGCCTTGGGTATTGAGACCCTGAGTGCCCGCCCCGAGGTTAAGGCTTGGCTGGCACCATTAAATGATTTGCCGACAGCGCTAGCAGTGACTGCAGAGCGTGCTGTCTCTCGCAAACTTGGGGGCTCGTGTGAAGTGCCTTTGGCTGCCCATGCTCAATGGCAGTCCCCTCAAGCAATGAGTTTGCGTTCGTATGTGGCGAGTACCGATGGACGTCAGATTTGCTTGGCAAGCGGGGAGCGCACTATTGTGTCGTATGAAGAGGCTGAGGCCTTTGGTCTAGCGATTGCCGATGACCTCTTGGCAAAAGGCGCTGCTGCATTACTTCCTCAATAGGATGTTGTATGGCTAGCGACCCAGCCATTATTGTGACTCGACCCAGTGGTCAGGCAAGACGTTTAATCGAGCTCATTCGTGAGGGTAGCCAAGCCAAATCTCTTATGGCCAATGTGATTGGCTTACCTTTACTCACCATTGTTCCAAAAAGTGATCTGCAGATTGTTGCACAAATGAGCGTAGCACTGGCAAAAGCTAAGTTAGTCATATTTGTTAGCCCCAATGCCATTGAATGCACCATGCGAGCCCTCGCAGATGCAGGGATGGTCTGGAGTAATCTCCTGACTTCGCACACCCGAATTGGTGTGGTGGGCAGTAGCAGTCGAGATGCACTACTGCGACATGGGGTTGATCCCAAGACGATCGTGATGCCCACCCAAATCCATCAATCGGACTCCGAGGGTTTATGGCAAAGTTTGCAAACGCATATTGATGATTGGCAGACATACCCCGTTTTAATTCTGAAGGGTGAGGGAGGTCGCGAGTCCTTGATGGATCACTTGCAAGCAGCAAGAGCCAGCGTCGAGGCTTTATCGATCTATACCCGCATTCCCTTAGATGCTTCGAGTTATCAGTGGGAGGTGCTCAAAGGATTGGATGCTAGCCAAACCCTATGGCTATTGACTTCGTCGGAGGCGGTGCGTCATCTAGCTGCAGTTCGTCTAATTCAACAGAAGGTTTCTGTGGATTCCTTAGCTCACAGCCATGCCGTTTGCTCACATCACAATATTGCCAAGACGGCCAAAGAGATTGGTTTTGGTCAGGTATCGGTGAGTGACCCTGGGGATGAGTTTATTGCGCAAGCTGCTTTAGTTTGGCTTGAAGGGCAGGTAAGAAAATCTCCATCACCAAGAGCGGATGACCGTTGAGTTGGTAGAGTGTTCGGCGTGCCCATACCCGTTTGGGTAAATCTTTATAACGCCGCTGGCATGCTTTCCATTCTGGATGGTGATGATCGAGACGAATAATTTCTCGAATGGGGCGAAAG
>JAIXPN010000104.1 GCA_027486235.1 Burkholderiaceae bacterium | reverse complement strand
GAACCCGTTACTTGTGAGGGGTCAGGAAATCCCCAGTGAGCGGTGGCAGGATTGCCTGGCCATATGGGGCAAACTTCACCTGCGGCGTTATCGCAAACCGTAATAATGAAATCCATCTTTGGCGCATTAGGTAAACCAAATTCGTCCCAGCTTTTACTGCGCAGTCTAGAATCGCTGTAGCCCATTTCAAGAGCCAACTCTTTAGCAAATGGATTCACTGAGGTGCCGGGAGTTGAGCCTGCAGAGTAGCCAATAAAAAGTCCGCTTGGATGGGTGGATGCTAACGCTTCACCAAGAACTGAGCGGGCCGAGTTGTGGGTGCACAAAAAGAGAATGTTGTAGGTTTTCATGGAGATCCTATTAATAAATTAGCAACACGATTTTTTGGTAATCGATGCAATCGAGACACTGGCAATGGGGGCTGGTACGCAGCAGGCTTCAGCAGAAGATGAGTCTGACTGGTTAAAGACCGGAATCGAATCCAAAGTATGGAATGTCTCCCATGGAATCCCGGCAGGGTCATTTACCCAATATTTATCGGATTGCGAATAGCAGCAGGCTGTACCCATCTCTTCGACCACATCTCCCTGAATTTGATCTAAACGAGTCTTCATCTCACCCAATTCGCTCGCATCGTCGACCTGAATGCCCAAATGATTGATTCCTACAGGAGCACCGCGCGCGGAGATCGCAAAATTTACTTTTGGATCCTCAAGCTGCCATTTGGCGTAATCATTTTTGACCACAGTAGGCTCGCAACCAAACATTTTGGAATAAAACGGAATGCTGTCTGGAATATTAGTAACAGCCACATGAACATGAAGTCTCTTCATGAGGACACCCCTTTTTTCTTCAATTTTGGAGTGCTACACGCTTGACCTTGGCAGCAGTTATCCATGAGAAAATCAGTCAGATCTTCAATTACTTGAGGATTTGGTCGGTAAATGAGGTTTCGACTTTGCCGTTCAGCCACCAATAGCTTCGCATTGCTTAACTCTTTCAAATGAAAGCTAAGGGTTGCATTCGGAATGCCTAACTTTTCAATCAACTGGCTAGGTGTCAGTCCCTTGTCACCCCGCTGCACAATCAAGCGGAATATATTGAGTCGAGACTCCTGACCTAGGGCAAGCAAAACTTCGATGGCATCATTATTTTTCATGTTTCTAATTATATCGAAATATATGACAAATTAGTGACAGCAGGTGATGATTAAACCCAAAGTAAAAGACAACAGGCTACCGAATTAATGCGCCTCTTTCATTTTTCTTTTAGAAGCCATACAAGGCTTACCCCCACAGCAATTTTCTAATAAGAAATTACTAAGCCTATTTATTTGATCTGCTGCAGGTCGATAGATTAAATTGCGGCCATGGCGCTCAACCACGATTAGTTTTGCGTTGAGTAGCTCTTTCAAATGAAAACTTAATGTTCCATTGGGAATACCTAATTTTTCACTAATTTCAGTGGGTGTAAGTCCAACATTGCCGCGCTGCACAATTAGACGAAAGGTATTTAAGCGGGTTTCTTGCCCTAGGGCTAAAAATGCATTGATTGCTTCAGTGTTATTCATTCATTTTCCTTCAAGGCACATTATCCCACCAAGACCCTGCTCCTGCTTGGTTTATGCATGTAAATGAATATTCCCAGACGGGGAATTAGTACAAAAATAGTGCTTAGTAAAAGTACCAATACTTTTATAACTATCAAAGTATTAAAAATTGAGAGCAACCATTCCGCAACTTCTCTAAAGGGGCAAATATGTCTGAGAAAAAACAGCGACAGCAGGAAATGAAATTAATTGATGAGGCTCTCAAAATTGGTCCTCAGTCTGATCGACGTCGATTCTTTGTATCAGCAGCCGCTTTTGGTGCAGCAACAGCAGTTGCACCACTTCTTGCAAGTGCCCAATCCGCTCCGGGAGCTAGTCCTGCGCCTGCAGGTGCTGCTCCAGCCGCCCGTAAGGCTCTTCTAAAGGATGACTCCCGCTTACTCAATATTGGCGCTACCGTTCGCAGTGGCAACTATTGGGATTTCACGACCTATATGACTCCTATTGAGGAGTTCTATATTAGAAATCACTACCCCACCCCAATGGTGGAACAAAAGCCGATCTTAGATCCTAAAAATTGGAAGATGAAAGTCCACGGCAATGCAGTCGATCGCTCTATTGAGATTACCTATGACGATCTCATCAAAATGCCATCTAGAACAATCATTGCAACCATGGAATGCCACGGCAATGGCCGCAGCCTCTTCTGGGAACAGCAAGATCAAATGAAAGTAGCCGGAGGAAACTGGGTACTAGGTGCCGTTGGTCAAGCCGAATGGCAATACGTTCCTCTAAGTCATATTTTTGGTATGGTTGGACTAAAGAAAGATGCCAAATCAGCCCTGTTCTGGTCTGGTGTCGATGGCAGCGATATGGGCAGACCAATGCCTGTAGCTGACATCTTGTCACGACCAAACGATATTGGTATTTGCTACAAGATGAATGGCAATTCATTAATGGCAGACCATGGCGCACCAGTTCGGCTTGTGGTTCCCGGCTGGGGCGGTACCGCTTCCATTAAGTGGCTAACCGATATCAAGATCGATAACTTTAACCATTGGGTTCGACTCAATACTAGAGGCGAGGTCTATATTGGACCGGATTATCAGGCTCCAAAGATTGCAGCCACCGATGAATTTATTGGCGTTACCCCTGAGGATGTAAAAGGTCCGATGGTCACATGGATGCCTATCAAATCACTCATTACTGTACCGCTAGTCCTTGAGAAATCGCCCTCTATTCCTGCTAACTATCCCCTCAAGCGTGGCGAGTTACCGAAGCTAGCAGCAGGACAACAAATGATCAAAGGTTACGCATGGGCACCTCAGTACGGAATTCGTCATGTTGAATACCGGATTGACGGCGGTCCTTGGCAGCGCGCCTCGATCATGCAACCCAACTTAGGTCGTTACACCTGGGTACGCTTTGACTTCCCATGGAATGCAACGGTTGGTAACCACGTTATCGAGACTCGTGGCGTTGATATGAAAGGTAATACACAACCAGAATCTGTGCCATTTAATCAGCTAGGTATGGCTAACGGAGCTATTCCAAAATTCCGTATTCAAGTTGTTTAATGAAATGAACCTTAAAGTGTCTTAGGTGTTTTCATCTAAGACACTTTTTTACTTTTAATTGTCATGAAAATAACAAAACTATTTGTGGTGTTGTTTACAGCTTCTTTCGCCTCAGTGGGTTTTTCACAATCAAATCCACCAACTCTACCAGCCGGGGCAAGCGCTCAAATCGCAGATGGCGCCAGACTCTATCAAGCCAACTGTGCAATTTGCCATGGTGCAAATGGTCGCGATGCAGCTGCCTTTCCAAGACCAATTTGGGGGCAAGGTCAGGATATCAAGAAGTTCTTAACATCCAAGGGGCTATTTGACTATTTACAGATGCTAATGCCCTTTGATGACCCAAATAAGATCAATAATCAACAGAAAACAGCCATCACAGCTTTCATGCTGTTTCAAAATGGCAATGTGCCAGCTAATACGACGCTACCACTTGGTGGTGATTCCACGCCGATTAAATAAGCACTAAAAATGCTCTAAAGATTTCATGTCTCCCCTGGAGTTAGCCATCTTTCGAGATGGCTTTTTTATGAAACTGGCCTGCCCAGCAGGAGTCGAACCTGCGACCTACGGCTTAGAAGGGCTGAAAAATCTGCAAAGACAATGTTTGACAATAACTTATCTTGGATAGATCGCTGGTGTGAGTTTTGGCAGTAGTAACGTGGGTTTGGATGGAGTCTCAAGTCAGGGTCTTGGCATTCACAGGTATTTGTCGGAAAAACCAACACAACTAAATTATTTTTAACTACTAGTCAGAAATTTAGATGCCACTATTCAGTTCTCGTCTTAATGGCAGACAGGATCTTAATTAATGCATCCGGTCGAATTCCATTTTGACCTTTAAACGGTTTATCGGTAACAACCAGCAATGAAATTAATGCTCCTAGAGCAATTGGAAGAATGGTTAGGCCGAAGGTAAGTTGCTCATTTCGCAAGAACAAAGTGTTAACAGCTACCAATGAACATAAAAGAGTAAAGATAACCACCCAAAAAAAACCTGGTAATGATTTTGTTGAGCGATCGATGCGTAACTCCCTGCCCTCCGCAGCCTCCTCCTGTTTATCAATAATGTCACCATACAATGAGAGTTGCTTGGGCGTCAACGGATCTAATTTAAAAATATCTTGCGAAATCGAGCGCCAGAGTAAATGGGTTTCTTGACAGCCCCTACCGTGTTGTAATTCAAACCACTCATGATTAATGATTGACTCGATATATGCACGTAGCTTAACTCGAGCCTGAAGGGCGTCTTCACTTCCAAAGCGAAGTAACAATCGATCCAAATTATTTATTTTTCCAGCTTCATTAGCAGCTATATTTTCGATTTCTCGATAACTGGTCTGAGCCTGATTCAATAAAAATCCTATAATGAGGCCAGTACTTGTAGCAATGGGAGAGAAAAGAGCTTGTCCCAAGCTAATGCTTTGCTGGGTAGGAATAAAAAGTGCCAAATTATGGATCAACATGGGCGTAAAAATGCAAATGACTGAAATACCAACAGTCAGCAAAATCATGATTCCAATATTTGGTAAGCGGTAAATAAAATCAGGCATCTAGCTTTGATAATAAAGAAATAGTATAAGTTTATGTCATTTCGTTTAATGAACCTATTGAGTAAGAAGTCTCGATAGTAATTTGTTTAACCATGCGACCGAATGATCCAAACTTTTCTACTCTCCCCCGTCGGCACTTAGAGCTGCCACCCACGGCTTAGAAGGGCTGAAAAATCTAGGAACACAATACTCAGCAATGGTCTACGGCGCCCTGGTTCTGGGTGTTCACTTTGGCAGTGATTTCGAGGGTTCACCTGGGGTCTCGTGTGGGGGTCATGGCATCCACAGGTGTTTGTCGGGAAAACCGACATGTTTGTAAATACCCTTTAAAAAACCTCTGAAAGAATTACAAAACCGAAAAAAAATGCTGCAACAGCAGCATTGAATGAGTAAGAAAACAGACATATCTTATATCAAAGACTTCTAAATTTGATTGATTCTAACTATTGGATTTACCTAAACACTTACTAAATTAGTGAAGCCCAACGGCGCCGGTATTCGCCATTTGGGTCATACTCTTGAACTTGTTTGGCAATATTAAATGCCCTTCCCCCACGTGGATCAGTACCATGTCCGGCTATATAAAGCCAATTTCCTTGATTGCTATAGACGTCGTAATCAATTAATTGAGACTCAAACCATGCTGCGCCTGCTTGCCAATTCCCTCTCATTGTGTAGATCCAATAACTAGCCACAATTTGCCTCATTCGATTGGATAAAAATCCAGTGCTAGCTAATTCATGCATACCAGCATCAATCAGAGCCTCTCCAGTAGTTCCGGATATCCACTTTGAAAATGACTGTTGTTCAAAGGTCAATGCCGATTTAGCGCCAAGGCCACTTTCATGAAAAAGTTTGACCCCGTATTTAATTGCAATAAACCGAAAGTAGTCTCGCCATAGCAATTCAAACCAAAGCCAATACGTACCATCATTAGCCCCAAATTCTTCTTCATAGAGGTGAAGTTCATGGGCAATCTTGCGTGCTGAAATACACCCCAAAGCTAGCCAAGGGGAAAACTTACTCGAGGAATCAAAGCGACTTAGTTCGTTTCGTGTTTTTTTATAACTATCCGGTAAACGCTTTGTAAGATATTGGTATAAATGATTTAGGGCTGCAGTCTCGCCGCCATCAAATAGCAAGGATTGATCGCCATCCTTGAAGGAGCTAGCAAATATGCCATCGATATCTAACTTTGGCAGTGGCGGTAATGTCTCAATTGCCTCAATCGGTGATGTAAACCGTAGTCCTTTTCGTTCGATGAGTTTACGAAATGCAGTAAAAACATCAGGAATATTTTTTGGTTCAAATGGAAGGTCGCCCAAATCAAGCATGCTAGATTGCCAATGCGTTTGAACATCAATCCCACAACTTTGTAAGGATTGAACCTCCTTACTTTCATAAGGCGCCTCTATTTCCTCGCAATAAATGGCTTTTGCCCCAAGCCAATTAGAAAGAGTGGTCAAAATATCAACGGGGTTACCCTCATAACAGTAAAGTTGCGAACCAAGACCATTCAATTGCTGAGCGAGATCATTTAAAGATGCATCAAGAAATCGTCTTCGATGAAGGCCTTTGCGTTCAAAACCCCAAGGGGTGCTCCGGTAATCGTCAGTAGAGTGAATAAATACTGGCAAAAGACAATCTGCGTTTTGGCAAGCTTTTTGCAGCGAAGGATTATCGTGCAAACGAAGATCAGTCCTAAACCAATAAATGACTAAATTCACGAAGTACCCTTTAAATGACTAATCTGTCATCATAGCTTGCTAAATACAACTATCTACAGAAGGAATTGTAATGACGCATCATGCATTCGTTGACCTAGAAGATTTAAAAATAAGTACCCAAATTGGCAGTTATGGTCCAAATGATGTGATTCCAGACCATCATTTGCTCAACTTACGATTAAAAATTAGCCCTGAATTAGTACTAATTCACGAAGACCAAATGTCTCGTGTTTTTGACTATGATCCCCTGATTGCCGAAATTAACCGCCTTGCGGCAGACGGGCATTATGAGACTCAGGAAAGACTATTAACTCGCATTGTTTATGCCTGCGCTGCTTATTCTCAAATTGAGGCCATTGACATTAAGTTAAGAAAGTTTCCGGTTCAAAACACCTCAGGACACCTTGGTATTTCACTTAGCATTGGCCAGGAAGACCTTGCGCGACTTCGTTAGGCTGAGAATCAAAATCCTTACATCAATTAAGTAGATTGCGACTTTGCCAATGGATCATTCATGCATTGTTTTTGGGCATCACGTTCGCTGCGCTTGAGCCAATCCGGTTTTGCTTTCGGAGAATTTTGACTCAATTCATTTAATTGCTGATCATTAATACCGTTGCGGACGACTCTTGCAACGCAACTGCAATACTGATTGAAGTCGCTCGCATCTAGCGATTTACCTTTAATGTTTTGGTGATTGCGTAGTTGGTCATTGATGCAATTTTTAATCAAAGGATCGTTGTTTTGCGTCGCAAACGCAAAACTACTGCTCATTAAAAAAAGGATACTAAGCAGAGTCCTTGAAAACTTCGCAGACAAAATCATTAGAAAACCCCTTTTACGCAAAACCATCACCGCCAAAATCACTATCGAAATCAGCCAAATCGTGATTTTGATCGTAACTCACAGTGCGCATATCATTGTTACCAACCGAACTTAGCGTGTCGCTATGTGCCGGGCTTTGTTGATGACCTAACATACTCTGAATACCTTGGTAAAGCATGGAACCTGCAACAACTCCAACAGCTGTTGTCGCTATCGTTCCCAGCATTCCAGATCCCCATGCGCTCGTTTGGGCAGCTGGAGTAGCACTGCTTAGTCTTGATTGGGGCGCAGTACTACTGATGGCTGGGCTAGTTGCCCTCCCCCAAGAATTATTGTCGCCAAGAAAACTTGCATTAGGCTTGGTAGCCACTTGAGCCTGAAGGTCGGTGATTTGCTTTTGAGCTACTTGTAAGGCCAACTCAAGGGCCATAGCGCGCTGAACCAGCAAATACGCAGCATCAGGGTGGTTTTTTGTACTCTTAGCGATTAATTGATTTGCCTCACCGTCTTTCTGAGCAATTTGTGTTGACTTTAATTGCTTTAGAAAGTTTTCTAACATTTCTTTTTCATTAGGATTCATAAGTACTCCAATTAGAAATTTGTACAGATAATGAATTTATTTGTCATAGTCGCTGGCAAATTGGTGATTTGTATCACGATGATGAGCTTCATCATTACGCACAGCAATTACAACGTCACGTAAAGTTGCATTGGAATCTAATTTCCAATAATCGATTGCAATCTTCGGAGCGGGAACATTGGGGATGCGCCCCTCATCAATTTCTTTAAGGTACTCAGTGTAGGAATAGACTGCCTCTTCCTCAAAATAGCCGACGATGCGGTGTGCAGTTCTTGGGAAAAACACATAGATAATGAAAAAGAAGTTCCAAAAGATAGCCTGGGTGATCAAGACCAAATAGCGCTCAAACAGATTGGGCTTTGCGATCTCAATAAAGGTCATTAAATGCATTCTTTCGTTTTCAGCTTCGGCTAATAACGTTCTAATCTTTGGTCCATAACCAACTCTCATACTACGAAGGCTTGTTAGATGCGTCCACATACCAGCAACCATGCCTGGAACTCCTGCGACAGTTTCTAAAACAACTGCTCTGTGCCCGTAGCGTTTTTTGAAAAAGGTATCGGCAAAAAATCGCATGCCTTTTGTAAACATCAAGGCAATTCGATCAGATAGTTGAGTTGGGGTGTAATGCATAACTAATCTACTGTAAATGATTACTTCATTTTGCGTATTACCCACCCAACCGAAGTGGCGCGATCAATCCAAACTCGGTCTTTCTCAAATCACTTATTTGCGGGCCCATCTTTAGACCCTGTAGTTATTGAATATGTCACTCTTTATTTACAATGGATTAATCATTATTTTTTAGACAAAATTAATGATCTTTGAGGAAAAGCAATAAATTGAATTAAGAGTTAAATTTTAGTTTTACTCTTTTGGAGACTTTTATGAAAAAACTCATCGCTTCGGCTGTCCTCGTTACATCATCTTCCTTGGCTTTTGCTCATGGTTGCCCTGGTGAAATGAAGAAGATTGATACCGCTTTACCCAATACCAAATTAAGTGCTCAAGATGCTAGCAAAGTGAAAGATCTTCGCGCTAAGGGTGAAGAACAACATAAAGCTGGCCAGCATACTGAATCGATGAAATCCTTAGCAGACGCTAAGAAGATCATGGGCATTCAATAAATTAATAGCAAGAAACTTATCGAATGGGGGAAGATTTCCCCCATTTTTTTTGGAGTGGCCTGCCCAGCAGGAGTCGAACCTGCGACCTACGGCTTAGAAGGCCGTTGCTCTATCCAGCTGAGCTATGGGCAGTTGGATCTTTCGGATTTTAACGGACTTCACTAGTTACGGGGTTTGGAGCTGATACTTAAACTCCTGTTATAAATACACTAATTAGTAAGTCAAACATGTTTTTGGAGATCGTATGAAAAACCTGAAAGCCTGGTTAGCCATCCTTGGATTAGCCTTTTCCCTTAATACATTTGCGCAATCTTCTGCTGCTGGGGGTGATGATAGATATCAGCCCCGCCTCGGCCAAGAGGGTAAAGATGTGATCTGGATGCCAACGGGTGGTGAGCTAGTGACTTTGATGCTGAAGACCGCCAAAGTTGGGCCTAATGATTTGGTCTATGACCTAGGTGCTGGTGACGGCAAGATTGCAATTGCAGCTGCTAAAGAGTTTGGTGCTCGTGCCATTGGTATCGAGTTCAATCCTGATATGGCTGCATTTGCACAACGCAATGCTAATCGTGCTGGCGTTGGTGATCGCGTCAAAATTATTAATGGCGACATCTTTGTTGAAGACTTTAGCAAGGCAACCGTTGTTACCCTCTATTTACTTCCTGACCTCAATCTGAAATTGCGCCCCATCATCCTGAAGATGAAGCCTGGCACTCGCGTGGTTTCTCATGCATTCACAATGGGTGATTGGGAGCCTGATCAAGAGATTGAAGCTGGTCAGAAAGGTTACTACTGGGTGGTTCCTGCAAATGTTGCAGGCGACTGGGTAATTGACGGTATTGATTCTCAGAACAAAGCAGTTCTCAATCTTGCGCAGCGCTATCAGCGTGTTGGTGGCACATTGAGTATTGGCGGCAAGACTCAGCCGATCCTCAACCCAAGTCTTGAAGGTGACAAACTTAGTTTTGGCTACATCGATCGCAATAATAATTTGCATACCGTCAAAGTCAGCATCAATGGCTCCCAGTTCAGAGGGGATGACAGGGGCGGCTATATGCACAGTAATATCTCTGGCACGCGCCGCTAAGTTTTTAGATGTCTAGTTCTCAAGGCGCTAGCTCTAGCGCCTCTCCTCTTCGCTTGCTCAGCCCCTTAGGGGCTGTTGCCATTATTGTTGGCATCGTCATTGGTGCAGGGATCTTCAAGACCCCTGCCATGGTTGCTGGTATCACTGGTGACGTTGGTTGGGCTCTCACCATTTGGGTTGCCGGTGCGCTGATTTCTTTGATGGGCGCCCTTTGCTATGCCGAGCTTGCGACTCTTTACCCTCATGCGGGTGGTGACTACCACTTCCTCACCCGCTCTTATGGCAAGAATGTATCTTTTCTGTATGGCTGGGCAAAGGCCATGGTTATTAATACTGGCTCTATAGCTTTATTGGCTTTTGTATTTGGCGATTACATGACTAAGGTCTTGCCGCTAGGCGCCAACTCAGCAATCTATTGGGCTTTCTTGATTGTGATCGCTCTCACTCTCATTAATTTGATTGGTATCCATGCATCCGCGAGCATTCAGACGGTGCTCACCGTTCTTGAGGTCAGCGGTCTAGTAGCGATCATCATTGCTGGCTTTGGCATATTTGGTAATCCACTGCCTGCGGTCGATAATCCACCACTCTTCTCTAGCACCCCACAGCTGGGCATGTTGGGATTGGGTATGGTTTTTGTCTTACTCACCTTTGGGGGTTGGAATGAATCCGCCTATATCTCGGCTGAGCTCAAAGGCACAAGTAAGACCATCGTTACTGTGATTGTCGTGAGTTTGGCGGTGATCACCATCATCTATCTACTCGTTAATATTGCTCTCATCAATGGTCTTGGTCTCAAAGCTTTGGCCAGCAGTAAAGCGGCGCCCGCTGATTTATTGGGTCTTGCTTTTGGCCCCGTAGGCGAGAAATTACTCGGCCTCTTTGTTGCCGTTGCTGCGCTCACAAGTATTAATGCCACCATGATTGTTGGTGCCAGAACCAACTACGCCATCGGCGAGGACTGGGAAGGTCTGAGCAAAATGGGTAAGTGGGAAGCATCGCGTGGATCGCCCACTTTTGCGTACTTAGTACAAGGGGTCATTAGTCTCGCGCTTGTTGCATTTGGTGCTCTGCAGAGCGATGGATTTGAGGCGATGGTGGAATTTACCGCGCCCGTGTTCTGGACCTTCTTGTTCTTAGTGGGGCTTGGGCTCTTTATCTTACGCTTTAAAGATCGTTCCGTACGCCCCTTTAGTGTCCCACTGTACCCAATCACGCCTCTGATCTTCTGTGGATCCTGCGCGTATCTGGCTTACTCCAGCATTACGTATGCACACAGCAAAGGAGCTGCTGCGATCTCCTTCTATGTGATGTTAGCTGGGATTGTTGCTCTTCTTATTCTTAGACTCCGAAAAGTATCTTAGGTCACTAAACTGACATATTGCTCTGTACACTAGAGCTTTTCAGAGATGTGCATGTTGCGAACTCTTTTCTTATCTCGGGTTTTTGCTCTGCAGATAGCGGTGCTGACCGCTATCGCACTACCCGTTCATGCATTTGAGCCTCTCAATACGGACGATGCTGGCACGGTCGGCAAGAAAGTGAATCAGATAGAGCAATACTTTTATGTGCTCCATAACAATGTGGCAGGTAACCCAGGTAGCGTTGCTACCCCTGGTGAGGAATTTAGGGGTGTTGGGAATGCCAAAGCCTTCCCATTTACCTATACATATGGCCTTTCTGATACAACCGAGTTCTCATTAGCAACTACTTATTACGCTACCCCTCGGGGTTCCTACTCACCCCTTGCCAACAATATCATTGGACTTAAATGGCGCTTCATGGGTGACGGCGCATCAGGGCTAGGAATGGCCATCAAGCCTACCATCACGCTGCCTGGTAGTACATCTCAACAAGTACAGGGTTTGGGTTTAGCCCAAACCAACTATGAACTTAATTACATCCTGTCCTACTACTGGGACTCATTCCAGGTGCACACCAATATCAGTTACGCTCGCAATCCCTATAACAAAAACTATCCAATCAGCGGTAGCTACGCGCCCTATCAAATTAATTTGGTGTCCGGCTCTATTGCACCCATATGGATTGTTAATACCTGGCTCAAGTTAGCCCTTGATTTTGGTAGTTCAATTGATACATCAACAACCGCAGCAGCAGTGAATGATTATGGGATGGTGGCAGCGATCTTCTCCATCACCAAGAATGTTGATATTGGTGTTTCTTATTTGCAAAGTGGCACAACCCCGAGTAATGCGGTGAGCGGCAAAGGTATTACATCCGATCGTAGTGAAATTGGTGTGACCTGGAGATTTTAAGTAGGCCTAGGCATTTACACCCCAGCAGTACGATCTGTTAATCTCAATGGAGGTCTTTAAACGTCCTCATTGTTATTAATGAACAGCCAACACAATCTTCATACCCCATCTCAAAGGTCGGTCAGCCCTGGGTTTGCCTCTTTCTTAATCGTATTCGCTGAACTGCTTGGTACATCGCTGTGGTTCTCAATCAATAGCGTTGCCGATAATCTAATGAGCACTTGGGATATCAATTTAGCGGGTATTGGTTTATTAACCAATGCAGTACAACTTGGCTTTGTGGCTGGTACCCTCATTTTTGCCTTCGGTGGCATTGCCGATCGCTTTAGACCCAGTCGTATATTCTCCATTTGCGCACTACTGGGCGCTCTGTTTAATGGACTCTTTGCTCTATATGCAGACAGCATTCTGCTGGGGTCGGTGCTGCGGTTTCTAGTTGGAGTATGTTTGGCAGGCATTTATCCCATTGGCATGAAACTCATTATTACCTGGGATCCCGAGAAAGCCTCGCAGCGCTTGGCACAACTGGTGGGTATGCTGATACTAGGCACGGCCCTGCCGCATGCAACCCGTTATTTTGGGGTTGATTGGCCATGGCAGTTGGTGATTCTGTTCTCATCCATCCTTGCTCTTCTTGCCATGATCATGATCTTTTGGTTAGGCGATGGCCCTCACTTAAAAATGACTGGTCAATCCAAT
Source organism: Burkholderiaceae bacterium (assembly GCA_027486235.1). Classification (GTDB taxonomy): domain Bacteria; phylum Pseudomonadota; class Gammaproteobacteria; order Burkholderiales; family Burkholderiaceae; genus Polynucleobacter; species Polynucleobacter hoetzingerianus. The sequence continues at coordinate 4,887 of JAIXPN010000104.1, read as the reverse complement.
ATCAAACCAATCAGTATTCGCAGCATTTTTACAATTCCGCGCTATCGAAGTTCTGCCTTTGGCTATTTTGGGCACATGTGGGAGGTCTATGCATTTTGGGCAATGGTGCCGATGTTGGTTGCTGTAACACATCAAATTAGCAACCCGACCGATCTTTCTGGATTCGCTTTTGTAGTAATCGCAATGGGGGCCGTGGGCTGTTTCATTGGTGGGCAGTTGAGCAAGACCATCAGTAGCTCACGAGTTGCAAGCTATGCATTAGGCTTGTCTGGGCTCTGTTGCCTCATTTACCCCTGGGTCAAGGAAGCTCCTCTTCTTTTGCAACTTCTCTTTTGGGCAATCTGGGGGATGAGCGCGGCAGCTGACTCCCCTCAACTGTCTGCAATTTCAGCAAAAGCATGTCCCCCTGAAATCGTTGGTACTGCCCTGACCATACAAAATGCGATTGGCTTTGGGATCACAATGATTTCAATACAGTTATGTACAGTCTTAATCCCGTATCTCAATAACTACATTAGTTGGGTTTTGCTACCCGGGCCCGTCATCGGGCTAATCGTATTGAACCGGATCACACAGAGTAAATAGTGTCGCCTCGATGGCTTACTTTACTGAGTGAAGTGAGAAAGTGGTCGGAGTACAAGGATTCGAACCTTGGACCCCCTGCTCCCAAAGCAGGTGCGCTACCAGGCTGCGCTACACTCCGACAGATCTCTATTATAGCCTGAATGGTGCATCAAAGCACTCTTTGGCCAAGGGGGGCTTGACAGCTCCTGTACCATATCGCCTATGTCATTGATTACCAGCCCTCGCGCCGCTCTACGCCCCCTTAGACTTTGGGTCTGGCTTGGGTTTTTGCTGCTCAGCATCGTCTCAACCCAATGGCTTGGCTTACAACACAGTGTTGGCCATCATGAGGGTGGGCATGTCACTCAATCAAAAGCAGAAAATACACCTGATCGGTGCAATGATCATTCGCACTCATTATTTGCCCTCTTAAGCCATGATCAGAGCTCGATTGATTGTCAGCTCTTTGATGCCCTGACTCTCGCCGGCATCATTAGTGGTAATCCTTTTGCCATTTCAGTTCCGACTCTTTTTGGCCAACACTTTTTTGGCTTTGCCTTCAAACCGGTTCATTCGGTCAGCCATCAGCCCTATCAATCTCGGGCACCTCCAGCACTCGTCCTGTAAACCCCAGTGAGCTCTTGCGCTTTTAGCGCTTGATCTTTATTTGAATGAATTCATCTAGCCATGCTAGGTGAGTTTTTTATTGGATGAGTTAATCATGAGAATTAAGCATGCCTCTTTGCCGATCAAGCGATCGGCCCTTTGGTTTGTCGCTAGTGCAGCATTTACTACAAGTGCACTTGCGCAGCAGAATCCAAACTTACAAATTGATGTAACCGGGTCGCGTGAGAGTAGTAACAGCATTCTGACCCCTACTAAAATCTTGCAGGGCAATGAACTGCAAGATAAGTTAGGTACAACCTTGGGTGCCACCATTGGTAATGAACTTGGCGTATCTCAAACAGGCTATGGCACAGGCTCTTCACGCCCTGTCATGCGCGGTCTTGAGGGTGCGCGCGTACAAATTTTGCAAAATGGTTTGTCGGTCGGTGATGTATCAGCCATCTCTGCAGACCATGCAGTTGCAAGCCCTGTGGCCAATGCAAGACAGATTGAGATTTTGCGAGGTGCCGCAGCCCTGCTCTACGGTTCAGGATCAAGCGGTGGCTTAGTTAATGTCATTAATGATCGCATTCTCACAACCCTTCCCGATAAGCCAACGGGTGCCGTGAATACCAGTTATGACACGGTTAGTAATGGTCGGGCAGCATCTGGCGTCATCGAAGGCTCCGTAGGATCCGTGGCGGTGCATGTCGATACAGCAATTAATAACAACCAGAACTATCGAATACCGGGGAATTCTACCCAGGGCGGTCCGAATCAAGTGTGGGGAGTACCTCCCTCAGAGGCGCCCTTTACCAATTACACCGGTAAATTGCCCAACTCCTTTAATAACCAAAACAACTTAGGCATTGGTGCTTCGTATATTGGCAAATCAGGCTATACCGGGATTTCGGTTGAGCGTTTGAATAATAACTACGGTATTCCTACACCTGAAGGTGGCATGATTGAGCAATCCCAAAACCGTTACGACTTTCAGCATCAAACCCGCGATCCCTTTGCAGGGTTCTCCTCGATTAAATTTAGTGCGGCTAATAGTAATTACAACCATACTGAGTTTGGAATCAATGAAGACGGAGCGTATCAAGCAGCTGCTCTGTGGAAGAATATTGCCAATGAAGCGCGCCTCGAATTAGCTCACAAAGCAATTATGGGTTGGAAAGGCACCTTTGGGGCGCAAGTAACGCGCTCCTCAGTAGAAGCTACTGAAATTGAGACTGGTAGTTACGCTATCTTGCCATCGACCAAAACCAATTCGAATGCCCTCTTTTGGATTGAAGAGGGAAAGTGGGGAGCGCTCCAAGGTAATTTAGGATTGCGCTATGACTTGGTGTCACAAAATCCGAATCTTGCAACCGAGTTCGTAGCTCCTGATTATTCTGGTTCAAGCGCACCGGTAGCACCGAGTTTGCAAAACCGCAACTTTAATCTCTTGTCATATTCAGCGGGCGGACTGTGGAACTTTGCCAATGGTTATGGAACTGGACTTTCCTATACCGTATCGCAACGCGCACCAAGTGCCCAAGAGCTCTACTCCTATGGTATTCATGAGTCAACCGCGACTTTTGCAGTAGGCAACTCCAATCTCAATAAAGAGACCTCTCATAATCTCGAGCTCAATATTCAAAAGACGATGGGCAAAGTGAAAGGTAAAGTCAATGTCTACCTCAATAAGTTCAATAACTATATCTATGGTTATTACGTCCCGGGTGAATCTGCTGGCGAAGGAGATGAACTGTTTAGTGTCGTACAAGCCCAACAGGCGGCCGCCACCATCAAGGGGGTTGAGGGTGAGTTGACTCACAATTGGGGTAATGTGGGTAGCGGTGCCCGTTTGTTTGCCGATGCCTCACAAGGTACTTTTGATGCAGGTGGTAATTTACCTTTACAACCAGCTCCACGCATTGGCTTGCAAGTGGCGCATCAGAGGAATGGTTGGCTAGCGAATGCGAGTTATACCTATAGCTTCCAGCAGAATCGTTTAGCAAGCTGGGAGGTGGGCCCTACCCCAAGCTATAACTTATTGAATGCTGGTCTGTCCTATACCGAGAAGGTCAATAAGATTAGCTGGACTGGCTACATGATGGTGAAGAACATTTTGAACGATGACATTCGCTATGCAACCACTCCGATGGCAGTCCGTCTATATGCACCCCAACCAGGACGCAGCCTCATGGTCGGTGTGCGGGCTAATTTTTGATTGATGTGATGTGGGATCGCACTTGCTCTTCGCAGTATTGAGCAAGTGCCTTTCGATCAAGGTCGATTGCTGGGCTGGGTGCAAAGATCAGCTCCACAGTGATCGATTTAGATCTGAGCATCTTTGTGATCGAGTCGACTAAGGTCATCTCACCAATAAATGCGGTGGCATCACTGTATTGATGATCTTGATTGAGATAGCGAATGGTCATTGGGAAGGTTTGAACTTGGGTCTGCGCTGCAGCCTCAAATAGATTAGGTCTAAATGGTAAGACGCGATCCCCTGCTGTTGAGGTACCCTCAGGGAATATGCAAATTGGCTGATTGGGTAAGAGATCCTCCAATTGCTTAGCAATTTCTTTACCGTGGCGCTTGTTATCTCTACGAATAAATATGGTACCAACTTGTTCTGCCATCCAGCCAAAGACTGGCCAGCCTGCAACCTCTGACTTAGCTACAAAGCGGCATGGTAAGAAGGAATGAATACTGGCGATATCAATCCAGGAGATGTGATTAGCGGCAATGAGATACCCCCCGCGCTTGGGCAATAGTTCTGCGTTGGTCACTTTTAGGCGGAGCTTGAATATCTTTAGCAATTGCTTAGACCAGCGCTGAATATGACCTTTTTTAGTCTCTTCATTAATAAACGGAAATACGCAGATTAAGATGGTCGCGCCTTTGATCGTATGGGCGATGATTTTTAAGAATGGCAAGAACAAAAATGTCTGCTGAGTACGCATAGTGCAGATGATAACGGGCTAGCCCTGATCACTGTCACCAAACTGACATGAAAGCGTCATGATGTTTTCATAATGCGGTGGCACAGTAGAGTTCCATGGAGCACTATAGAGCCATCTGGATCTCAGACGTGCATCTCGGGACACCTGGATGCCAGGCTAAATACCTCCTCGATTTCTTAAAGCATAACGAATCCGATACCTTATATTTAGTTGGCGACATCATTGATGGCTGGCGCCTTAAGAAAAGTATTTACTGGCCACAATCCCATAACGATGTGGTGCAAAAGATTTTACGTAAAGCACGCAAGGGTACGGAAGTGGTCTACGTCCCAGGCAATCACGATGAGTCAATCCGTCAGTTTTTGGGACTCTCCTTTGGTGACATCCGAGTTGTTCCAGAAGCGATTCATACTACTGCCGATGGTCGCAAGCTCTGGATTACCCATGGCGATCTATTTGATGGGGTCATGCAATACGCCAAGTGGTTAGCCTATGTTGGCGACAACCTCTACTCCCTCATTCTGTATTTCAATCGCTACCTCAATATGTTGCGGGTACGAATGGGCTTGCAATACTGGTCTCTCTCGCAATACCTCAAGCATCAGGTCAAAAATGCTGTGAGCTATATCGCCGACTTTGAAATGATTATGGCTAGAGAAGCGCGCTTACGCGATTGCCAAGGCGTAGTCTGCGGGCATATCCATAAAGCAGAGATCCGCATGATTGATAACCTACTTTATTGCAACGATGGAGATTGGGT
>JAIXPN010000109.1 GCA_027486235.1 Burkholderiaceae bacterium | reverse complement strand
TTCCACATCTTTTGTAGGACACTCAGATGTAAGCTCACTCCAAGAAGTGATTTGCGCACCTCATACCTCTTTGGGTTACCCATTATTGAAATCAGCGACGGTGGATCAGTTAAGTTAATTTTGATCTCCCAGTCAGAGCCCAATACATGTACATGAGGTGGTGAGTGATCGTTTGTATAGATTGCAATGCGCAATTGTTTGAAGTAGATAGAGGGCACATAGTATTTTAACCTAACATGATAGGTTATTAGTATAACCCTATTTGATTAAATCAAATTGCTTGAGAAGGTTTTTTGCATGCAGATACTCAGGCTCACTCTGCAAAGAGTCCCATGATGGGTTTTGAGTGGTTGGAAAGAGCCTACTCAGGCGATTTGCAGACTCCGCTAGTTTTGAGTTGGATACTTTGAGATTGCTGAGCAATTGATCCGCCAAGTCAGGGCGGTTGCAAATCAATACAGAATCACAGCCTGCTTCAAGTGCTAACTGTGCACCTTGAACAACATTACCAGCAACGCTTGCACCCTCCATCGAGAGGTCATCACTGAAAATTACGCCTTCAAATTTTAGCTGTTTACGTAAGATCTTCTGTAGCCAAATCTTTGAAAATCCAGCGGGTAATTGATCAACTTTGGGGTAAATCACATGAGCGGGCATTACTGAGGCAAGACTTAAATCAAGCCACTCATAAGGCTTCATATCATCACACTCAATTACCTTTAAGGATCGTTCATCGACGGGCACCGCAATATGAGAGTCTGCGGCCGCCCAACCGTGTCCTGGGAAATGCTTCCCACAATTTGCCATACCAGCTAAACGCAAGCCCTCATTCAAACTTTTTGCTAGAGCAAACACAATTTCAGGCTGACGATGAAAGGATCGATCGCCGATCACGCTACTATTACCGAAATCCAAATCGAGTACAGGAGTAAAACTAAAGTCAACACCACAGGCCCTAAGCTCCGCGGCAAGAACATACCCACACGCTGTTGCAGACTTCATTGCCACGATGGCCGACTGAGCGCCAGACCCTCCTTTAACCCACAAATCTCCAAGACGACGCATCGCAGGTAAATGAGTAAACCCGTCCTGCTTACAACGCTGCACCCTTCCCCCCTCATGGTCTATGCAAATCAAGACATCGGTGCGTATCGATTTAATTTGATCGGTCAGCTTTTTTAATTGAGAGCGGGATTTAAAGTTGCGCCCAAAGAGAATGACTCCACCAGTCAATGGATGAGAAATTCGTTTTGCATCTACCTCATCCAGCTCCAAACCCACCACATCCAAAATGACAGGTCCAGGATTTTGAATTACCTGTTTAGTACTGTGCATGCCGATCAATCATCCTAAATAATTATTTTGGTTAAAGGTGCTCACAATTGGACTGCCATAGGTCACCACCACAAATGCCATCACCATATCCTGCTCATCTGTGACAGTAACCTGAGCCTCCCATTGCTTATCTTGCATAAATTGCGCAAGCGCACCAGAGTACTTGGTATAGGGTTTGCCGCTTGGCTCATTCAGAGTTTGCAAAGCGCGCCAGGTCATCGGCGCATGCATTCCTAAGCCAATTGCTTTTGAAAAAGCCTCTTTTGCTGCAAAACGGGTAGCCAGGTAAGCAATGCCGCGTTTGTGATTTCGTTTAAGCCGTTGCTGAAATACCAATAACTCTTCGTCCCCAAGAACTCTTTGGGCTAAACGTCCCTGTGTTCGCTCATAAGCAGCCTCAAGACGCTTCATCTGTAATAGGTCTGTACCAATACCAACAATCATGTTGCTCGAGCCTCATTCATCAACTGACGCATATCCTGAATTGCTTTGGTCCAACCCTTAAAAATAGCTTGAGCCACAATTGCATGACCAATATTCAGTTCGCTAATTTCTGGGATACGAGCGATCAATTGGACGTTTTCCTCATTTAAACCATGACCCGCATTGACACGTAAGCCCAAGGATTTACCATAACGAGCTGCGTCCTGAATGCGCTTTAACTCGATACCTTGAGAGGATAAATTGGCATCTGCATAAGCGCCTGTATGCAACTCAATCACACTTGCACCACAAAGCTTCGCTGCATCAATTTGCCGAATATCAGGATCAATAAACAAAGAAACTCGGATGCCAGCTTCAGTCAATTTAGCAACCGCAGATTTCACTGGCTGATCATGGCTGATGATATCAAGCCCTCCCTCAGTGGTAACTTCTGTTCGCTTTTCTGGAACCAAACAGACATCGTGTGGTCTAACCTTAACTGCGATATCAAGCATTTCTGGCGTAATCGCACACTCCAAATTCATACGCGTGCTAATTAATGGTCGCAAAGCAAATAAATCGACATCCTTAATGTGCCGACGATCCTCCCGCAAATGCAGGGTGATGAGATCTGCGCCCGCCTCTTCTGCTAGTCGAGCTGCGATGATGGGGTCCGGATATGGGGTGCCCCGCGCATTCCTTAGGGTTGCGACATGATCAATATTAATACCGAGTTCGAGAGCAGGCATACCTAATATTAAATGCTTTAAAGCGGATTTAGATTTTTTTAAGATCGATTAGGATTTGGCGTGTGGTCAGGGCCTGATCCTGGAGATGGATTCCCAATAGGAAACGCATCAGCTGCTTACTCTGACTTAAGGTATCACTATCCGTGAAATCACCTTGAGCCATGGCTTCCAAAGCTGTTCCTGTTAGAACTGGCCAATGCCCTGGATCATCTGTCTGCCATGGCCGAATTCCCTTCTCAGGTTGATAGACATAACGCCCATCTGGAATAGGTCTATCTTGAGTCTCAACGCAATGATCAAGGGCTGCTGCATATCCCGTTTCCCTCAATAAAGCTAACTCAAAAGGTCTAAGCATTTGCTCAATACCAGCCCCGGATTCGCTGATTTGAGATAGAGCAAAAACGGTTTGCGCATAATGATCGTACAAGGACTCATAGGCGTCCTCGCGAGCTAAAAACTTCACCAAGAGTTCATTGAGATAAAACCCGCATAACAGAGCATCTCCCACGAGGGCTGGCGATCCCCCAACCCACTCTGATTTTGTCAAAGTACGCAACTCTGATTTACCGCTCCATGAAATCAATAGTGGTACAAAACGCTGCAGGACCGGACGCAAACTGGAATGAGGTCGTTTAGCCCCCTTGGCAATCAGAGCTAAGCGGCCATGGGAGCGAGTAAACACATCCAGAATAAGACTTGTTTCCTTGTAGGGAATGCTGTGCAGCACAAAGCCGGGCTCATCTAAAACGCGCGTGCCAGCCATTTATTCCAGACCTTGAGCCCGAAGTTCCGCAAGATCATCAGCCCAACCGCGCTTGACCTTAACCCAGGTTTCTAAAAAAACTTTGCCATCAAATAACTTTTCCATATCGAGGCGCGCTTCTGTAGAAATCTTTTTTAGACGCTCCCCTTTTTGACCGATGATCATTGCTTTATGACTATCGCGATCCACCAAAATAGTTGCAGCAATTCGTCTCATGGCGCCGTCAAGCTTAAATTGATCAATAACGACAGAACTAGCATAGGGCAACTCATCACCGGTATATCGAAACACTTTCTCACGCAAAATCTCAGCAGCCATAAACCGCTCGCTACGATCTGTTAAGGTCTCAGCATCATATACCGCCTCACCTTCTGGCAAATACTCTTCAATGATATCCAAAAGCCGCCCGATATCGTCCTTATTTTTCCCGCTCATAGGGATGATTTCAGTGAACTCATGCTGAGGGGATAAGACCGTCTCAGATTCACATCCCTTAGTTTGAGTAGCAATGCTCTCCCATGTTTGACCCATCTTTTTCATGAACTCAAATAAAGCGGCATCACGATCTTGCGGATTGTCAAAACGGGATGTAAATAAATCTAATTTATTTGCTATTAACAGAACTGGTTTATTTGCAGGCAATAGGCGCAAAACTTTGACATCGTCCGCACCCCAATATCCCGCCTCCACAATAAAACAAATAACATCAACATCGTTTAAGGTGCTTGTTACGGTCCGATTAAGTGTTTGATTTAAGGTGTTCATCACCTTTGTTTGAAACCCTGGAGTATCAATAAATATAAATTGAGCATGATCACGCGTTTGTACGCCAGCAATGCGATATCGGGTAGTTTGCGCCTTGCGAGAGGTAATGCTAATTTTTTGACCAACCAAGGCATTGAGTAGGGTTGATTTGCCCATATTGGGTCTACCCACTAATGCGATCGTGCCGCATTTAAACATGATTAATCCTTTAGCTTTAAAGGAAGCTGACCCTTCCCGGTCTCTGCTTTTGCTGCTTTTTTCTTAGCGGCGCGGGTCTTCTTTGGCTTACGAGTCTCTTGAGGCAGAGCTTTTTGAACGGCAGCCAGCGCGAGTTTTGCAGCCACCTGCTCGGCGGCACGACGCGACGCACCCTCACCCTTTACACTCACCTTCAAGTTAGCAATCGAGCACTCCACTTCAAATTGCTGATTGTGGGCAGCTCCCGATGTTCCTACTACGTTATAAACCGGTAAGGGTAGCTGGAAACCTTGCAAATACTCTTGTAAAAGTGTTTTGTCATCTTTGCCCAAGGTTTTTGGGTCTACATTTTGCAAGATACTGGAATATAGCTTCCTCAAACTCGCTTTGGCTGCCTCAAAGCCACCATCGATAAAGATCGCTCCAGCAATTGCTTCTAAGGTATCAGCCAAAATAGATGGCCTACGAAAGCCACCGCTTTTAAGCTCGCCTTCACCCAATTTCAAATAATCAGAGAGTAATAAGGCTTGGGCAATTTCATAGAGAGCCTGTTGCTTCACCAAATTAGCACGAACTCGCGATAGGTCACCTTCATCTAAATCAGAATACCGCTCATACAAAATCTCAGCAACAACGCAATTCAACACGGAGTCACCCAAAAACTCAAGCCGCTCATTATTCTTTTTACTGTGACTACGGTGTGTTAGGGCCTGATTTAACAACTCAGGCTTCTTAAATTGATAACCCAGGCGCCCTTGCAGTGGAGTTAGATCAAGGGTAGCGCGTGCATTCATGCTTAGTTAAAACTTCCAATACGGCCGAGAGATCCCATATTGAGCCAAATAAAGAATGCGCGGCCCACTAGATTTTGATCGGGGACAAATCCCCAGAAACGAGAGTCCAAACTGTTATCACGGTTGTCACCCATGACAAAATAATGGCCGGGTGGCACCTTGCAGCTCATTGCAGTACCCTGATATTGGCAAAACTCTGCCCCCGGAAAACGCTCACTTTGATAGATCGTACTGCGATCTGGATCATTCAAAATTTGATGTTGATTACCGCCTAAATCGGCCGGATAAGACTCGTTATATAAGCTTGCATAACGCATGCTTTCCGGATCTAGATATGAGCTACCTCCAGTGTATGAAAGTGGCTTGCCATTAATTGTTACTTTTTTATCTTGATACAAAATCTCATCACCCGGGATAGCAATAACCCGCTTGATGTAGTCGACCGACTCATCTTTAGGATAACGAAAGACAACCACATCCCCTCGTTTTGGGGTGCCAATATCAATTACTTTTTTATTAATGACTGGTAAACGAATTCCGTAGGTGTATTTATTGACCACAATAAAGTCGCCAATTTGTAGCGTCGGAATCATAGATCCCGATGGGATCTTAAAGGGCTCGATCAAAAAAGAGCGCAGGATAAACACGGCGACGATTACTGGAAAGAAACTAGCAGAGTACTCAAGCCATAAGGGCATCCGCTCAATTCCGGCAGCTCTGCGCTTAGGCGCAAAGTAGAGCTTATCTGCAACCCAGGCAATGCCAGTAATTACAACTAGGATAAACAGAATCAGGGCGAAGTTCATTTTTCTTCCACCTGCAATATCGCTAAGAAGGCCTCTTGAGGAATCTCCACATTTCCAACCTGTTTCATGCGTTTCTTGCCCTCTTTTTGTTTCTCTAATAATTTACGTTTACGGGAAATGTCTCCGCCATAACACTTAGCCAAAACATTCTTACGCAACGCCTTCACGTTCTCGCGGGCAATAATATTGCTACCAATAGCTGCCTGAATAGCAACATCAAACATTTGTCGGGGAATAATGCCGCGCATTTTTGCTACGACCTCCCGACCCCGATGCTGACTATTGCTACGATGAACAATGATGGATAGAGCATCCACACGATCGCCATTAATCAAAATATCAACTTTCACCACATCAGCAGGGCGATATTCCTTAAATTCATAATCCATCGATGCATAACCGCGCGAGACCGACTTGAGGCGATCAAAGAAATCCAACACAATCTCTGCCATTGGCAACTCATAAGTCAACTGCACTTGGCGACCTAAGTAAGTCATATTAGTTTGAATACCACGCTTACCAGTACACAAAGTAATTACAGAGCCGACATACTCTTGTGGCATATAGAGATTAACAGTCACAATAGGCTCAAGGATGGTCTCAATTTTGCTCGGATCAGGCATCTTTGATGGGTTATCAACCACCACCAGAGTTCCATCCCGCTGTTGCACTTGATACACCACGGTAGGCGCCGTGGTAATGAGATTCATATCAAACTGGCGCTCTAAACGCTCTTGAACAATCTCCATGTGCAAGAGGCCCAGAAATCCACAGCGAAATCCAAAACCTAGAGCTTGCGAAACTTCGGGGTCATATTGCAAAGACGCATCGTTTAGCTTGAGCTTCTCAAGAGACTCACGCAGAGCATCGTATTGATTTGCTTCTACTGGATAGAGGCCAGCGAATACTTGGGGTTTCACCTCTTTAAATCCTGGTAAGGGCTCTGCTGCAGGAGCCCTTCCCTGCTGTCCAGCTGCATGGGTTACGGTATCACCCACTTTTGCTGCTTTGAGCTCCTTGATGCCGGCAATGATGAAACCCACTTCCCCAGCGCTGAGCTGACTCCGCGTTAATGATTTTGGAGTAAACACTCCCAGTTGCTCAACTAAATGTGTAGAGCCTGTAGCCATCAATAAAATCTTATCTTTTGGTTTTAGGGTGCCATTCACCACTCGAACTAACATGACAACACCGACATAGTTATCAAACCAAGAATCAATAATCAATGCCTGCAAAGGTTTTGACGCATCACCCTTCGGTGGGGGTACGCGCCGAATCATTTCCTCGAGAACATCAGCAACCCCTAAACCTGTTTTTGCTGAGCAGGTTACGGCATCATGCGCATCAATGCCAATCACATCCTCAATCTCTTTTTTTGCAGACTCAGGATCTGCAGACGGCAGATCAATTTTGTTCAGAATGGGGATAACCTCCACTCCGAGTTCTGTAGCGGTATAGCAATTAGCAACCGTTTGCGCTTCAACACCTTGGCTTGCATCGACTACTAGCAAAGCACCCTCACACGCAGATAGCGAACGACTTACCTCATAGGAAAAGTCAACGTGCCCAGGGGTATCAATTAAGTTCAGGTTGTACGTTTTGCCGTCCCGCGACTTATAGGTCAATGCGGCAGTTTGCGCCTTAATTGTAATTCCGCGCTCGCGCTCGATGTCCATTGAATCGAGGACTTGTTCCTCCATCTCGCGGTCGGATAAACCCCCACACAGCTGAATGATTCGGTCCGCTAGGGTTGATTTGCCATGGTCAATATGGGCAATGATGGAGAAATTACGGATATGATCCATTGGCGTTGTTCTATAAGGTCTTTACAAAACGCCTTGTTGCAACACAATACAATGATGCGCTGCAATAAGATGTCTTT
>JAIXPN010000059.1 GCA_027486235.1 Burkholderiaceae bacterium | reverse complement strand
TTAATATGTTTTGCTACACCGGAGGCTTTTCTTTGGCAGCTCTTAAGGGTGGTGCCAAAAGCGTTATGTCGGTCGATTCTTCTGGCGATGCTTTGCAGCTGGCACAGCGGCAGATGAGCATGAATGGGTTTTCAGAAGAGCGCGCCTCTTGGCATGATGCAGATGCATTTGCAACCCTGACTACCCTACGAAACACCAAAGAGAAATTTGATTTGATTGTTTTGGATCCTCCAAAGTTCGCGCCGTCTGTGCAACACCTGGAGAGGGCGCTTAGGGCTTACAAAGAAATTAACCGCGCTGCTTTACAGCTACTCAATCCAGAGGGCCTTTTGTTTACTTTCTCGTGTTCCGGAGCGGTAAGCCCTGAGCGCTTCGAAGAAACTCTCGCCAGCTCCGTTAGCGAAGCCCTTGGTCATATGCAGGACCCGAGCGCCAACTATCGCATTATCCGCCGCCTGTCAGCCGGCCTCGATCACCCTGTTTTGGCAAGCTTTCCAGAGGGTGAGTATCTGAAAGGGCTCTTACTCCAGCGACTTTAGAGACTTCCCTAAAGTATCGGTAAGATAGATATCTACTACTCCCCATAACTCCTGATCCAGAATAGAAATTAAATGGCCTTAATCCCTGTAACCATTTTGACCGGCTTTTTAGGAAGCGGTAAAACAACCTTACTGAAACATATTCTTACAGAGCAGCATGGAAAAAAAATTGCTGTGATTGAGAATGAGTTTGGCGAGGAGAATATTGATAACGATATATTGGTTCAAGACTCGCAAGAGCAAATTGTGCAAATGAGTAATGGGTGTGTGTGTTGCACCATTCGTGGAGATTTAGTAGAGGCGCTTAATCAGTTATGGGAAGAGCGGAAGAGCAAAAAGATTGCGTTTGATCGAGTTGTGATTGAAACCACGGGCGTGGCAAATCCTGGGCCCGTGGCACAAACATTTTTTATCGATGACGATATTGCCAATCACTATGTTTTAGATGCGGTGGTCACTTTGGTTGATGCGAAGCATGGCCAGAAACAATTAAGCGAGCATGAAGAAGTGCAGCGTCAGGTAGGTTTTGCAGATCGTATTTTTATTACTAAGGCAGATCTTGCTACCGAGACGGAGATTGCAAGCCTAAAAAATCGACTCATGCATATGAATCCGCGTGCGCCAATCGAAACCATTACGCGTGGAGTTGTGCCCTTAGATGCCGTTCTTGATCTGCGCGGCTTTAATTTGAACGCCAAGCTTGATATTGACCCCCATTTTTTAGAGGAGGAGGATCACGATCACAGCACTTGTGGCCACGACCATAGTCACGATCACCATCATCACCATGATCATGGACACAATCACCATGACCACCATGGCCATACCGATCGAATCCAATCTTTTGTATTTAAGAGCGATAGGCCTTTTGATCACCGCAAGTTAGAGGATTTCTTGGGTGGGATTTTGTCGGTCTTTGGTGAAAAAATGCTGCGTTACAAAGGGGTGTTGTATGTCAAAGGCTCTGCCCGAAAAGTTGTCTTGCAGGGGGTTCACGAGATGATGGGTAGCGATTTGGCTGGTCCCTGGGGGGCAGAGCCAAAACAAACCCGATTGGTTTTTATTGGCATTGATTTGCCAAAAGACACCCTCATGGCCGGCTTGGAGAGCTGCCTGGTCAAATAGAGCTCAATGGGGCTTGGACTACTGTACAATCCGCCGCCACGGCATTAAAACAAATAGGCATTGAAACTTTTATAGAAAGAGTAATAATGCTCGCTTGTAGATGCCCTAAGGGCTTTAGTAATTACCCTTAGAGCAGTGTTTTAGGAAGCCTTAAATTATTTGCGATTGGGGAACAAGAAATGACGACTAAAGAAGCTAGCACAAAGGCAAAGTCTGCTGAGACCAGCAAGAAAGCTTCTGGCTCGTCCGCTAAGGGTGCGCCACTAACCGAAGCTGACTTGTTAAAGATGTCCGATAAAGACTATATGAGCGCAGCACAGCTCGAGTTCTTCCGAGCCAAATTGCAAGCTTTAAAAGAAGATATTCTGAAACATGCAAGCGAGACCACAGAGCACTTGCGTGAAAATATTTTGGTTCCTGACCCTGCGGATCGGGCAACAATTGAAGAAGAGCATGCCCTAGAACTGCGCACGCGCGATCGGGAGCGTAAATTGCTTAAGAAGGTCGAGCAAGCCTTGGCTCGAATTGAATCTGGCGACTACGGGTGGTGTGAGGAAACTGGCGAGCCCATCGGCTTGTCGCGTCTTATTGCGCGCCCCACTGCAAATCTTTCTCTAGAGGCCCAAGAGCGTCGGGAATTGCGTCAGAAATTGTTTGGTGAATAGGAGTTTCTATTCATTATGACTAAGGCTGTACCTACATTAGCGGATATCCCGCCCCTACTTAAGGCTGAAATTTTGGCCGAGGCTTTGCCGTACATTCGGCAATACCATGGAAAAACCATTGTGATTAAGTATGGCGGTAACGCCATGGTTGAGGAGCGGCTCAAAGAAAGTTTTGCTCGCGATGTGATTTTGCTTAAATTGGTTGGTATGAACCCTGTAGTCGTTCATGGTGGCGGGCCACAAATTGATGAAGCCTTAAAAAAGATTGGTAAGACCGGTACCTTTATTCAGGGGATGCGCGTTACTGATGAAGAGACCATGGAGGTTGTGGAGTGGGTCTTAGGCGGTGAGGTGCAGCAAGATATTGTGATGTTAATTAATCACTTTGGCGGTCAGGCTGTCGGCTTGACTGGTAAAGATGGTGGCTTGATTCATGCAAAAAAAATGATGGTGCCCAATGAGCAAATTCCTGGCGGCGCCCCCATTGATCTTGGTTTTGTTGGGGAAATTGAGGCAATCAATCCCGCGGTGGTAAAGGCTTTACAGGATGATGCGTTTATTCCTGTCATCTCGCCGATTGGCTTTAGTGCAGAGGGTCAGGCCTATAACATTAATGCTGATTTGGTTGCTGGCAAAATGGCCGAAATTCTGAAGGCTGAGAAATTGGTCATGATGACCAACATTCCGGGGGTGATGGATAAGGCCGGTAATTTATTAACAGATCTCACAGCGCGTGAGATTGATGCGTTGTTTGCGGATGGAACAATTTCTGGCGGTATGTTGCCCAAGATTTCGTCTGCCCTTGATGCTGCCAAGAGTGGGGTGAACTCAGTTCACATTATTGATGGACGAATTGAGCATTCCCTTTTGCTTGAAATTCTGACGGAACAAGCTTTTGGGACCATGATACGGTCTAGATAAGCAAAAATTCTTATGAACACAAGTAGTAACCCTCCTGATCAGCAACTTGGTTCTGAGCTAGCCGAGGGTGAAACCAAGACTCGTAAACGGCCTCGCCCAGGCGAGCGCCGTTTGCAGATTTTGCAAATATTAGCCGAGATGCTGCAAAACCCGCGAGGCGAACGAGTCACCACTGCGGCGTTAGCAGCAAAGATTGGAGTATCTGAGGCGGCCTTGTATCGCCATTTCGCTAGCAAAGCCCAAATGTTTGAGGGTTTGATTGCATTCATTGAGCAAACTGTTTTTGGTTTAATTAATCAGATTAACCAAAAAGAGGAGTCAGGGCTAGCGCAGGTGAAGGGCATTGTGCAGATGCTTTTAGTCTTCGCTGAAAAAAATCCAGGCATGGTCCGCGTTCTCTTGGGAGATGCTCTCCTGCAGGAGGATGACCGCCTTCAAGAGCGGATCAATCAAGTGCTTGACCGAGTCGAGGCGTCCTTAAAACAATCGCTACGTATTGCTCAAAGCCAGGGGGCAGATAATACTCAAGCGGATATGGTTAGCTTGCAAGCCGCCCTATTAATGAGCTTTGTGATTGGTCGCTGGCATCGGTATGCACGCAGTGGCTTTAAGAAATTACCGAGCGACGGGATTGATTCAAGCCTGCGCATTCTGCTTGCAGCATGAGTGAGCTGCAACTTTCAAAACAAACCATTCGCTTTGCTGAGCCCTTGCCGCTGCAAAGCGGAGCAAGCATCGAAAACTACGATCTTGTGGTTGAGACCTATGGCAAGTTAAATGCCAAGGCCAGCAATGCAATTTTGATTTGTCATGCTCTCAACGCTTCTCATCATGTTGCCGGTATAAATCCTAATGACCCCAGTGATATTGGTTGGTGGGACAATATGGTGGGCCCAAATAAGCCAATCGATACCAATCAATTTTTTGTTATTGGTGTTAATAATCTCGGTTCCTGCTTCGGTTCCACCGGGCCAATGAGTATTGATCCAAAGACAAATCAACCCTATGGAGCTAGTTTTCCAGTTTTGACCGTAGAAGATTGGGTTAATGCACAGGCTCGCTTGGCTGATCGGTTAGGTATTCAACAATTTGCAGCGGTGATGGGCGGCAGTTTGGGTGGAATGCAGGCGATGTCATGGGCGACGCAATATCCAGACCGTATTGCGCATTGTGTGGTGATCGCTTCCACTCCAAAATTAAGTGCACAGAACATTGCATTCAATGAGGTCGCACGTAACGCTATTTTGTCTGACCCTGATTTTCATGGGGGTGATTATTACAAGCATGGGGTCGTACCTAAGCGCGGCTTACGTATTGCGCGCATGGTTGGGCACATCACCTATCTCTCAGATGATGATATGGCCGAGAAATTTGGGCGCGACTTGCAAAGAGCGGCTGGCGCCCCCGATGAATATCGCTTTAGTTTTGATGTTGAATTTGCTGTAGAAAGTTATTTACGTCATCAGGGCGATAAGTTCTCTGGGTATTTTGATGCCAATACGTATTTACTCATTACGCGGGCCCTCGATTATTTTGATCCAGCTAAACGCTATGGAGGCGACTTGAGTCGCGCTCTGGCTGAAGCAAAGGCTAATTTTTTAGTGGTGAGTTTTTCGACTGATTGGCGGTTTTCTCCAGACCGTAGTCGGGAGATTGTGAAAGCATTGCTTGATAACAAGGCGAATGTGAGCTACGCAGAAATTGATGCCCCGCATGGCCACGATGCATTCTTACTAGACGATACGCGCTATCACAATTTAATTCGTGCCTATTTTGCAAAAGTGGCGGAGGTTAGATGCAGCTAAGAACTGACTTTGATGCTATTGCGAATTGGGTTGAATCTAACTCCACTTTGTTGGATTTGGGGTGCGGAGACGGATCCTTTTTGGC
>JAIXPN010000136.1 GCA_027486235.1 Burkholderiaceae bacterium | reverse complement strand
GTCTCTTTAGTGTTTCATCCACGCAATCCAAAAGCGCCGACAACGCATATGAACGTACGCTGCTTTATTGCGCAAGCGCCCAATCAAGAGCCGGTTTGGTGGTTTGGAGGCGGCTTTGATCTCACCCCCTACTATGGCGTAGATGAAGACTGTAGACATTTTCATCAAACTGCAAAAGATGCTCTTGATCCATTTGGCGCTGATTTATATCCTCGATTCAAAAAGTGGTGTGATGAGTATTTTTATCTCAAACACCGTGACGAACCTCGCGGTATTGGCGGAATTTTCTTTGATGACTTTAATGAACTCGGGTTCGAGAAAAGTTTTGCAATGATGCGCTCGGTCGGCGATTCCTTGATCAAGGCGTATTTACCCATCCTCGAGCGTCGCCATCAAGAACCCTACACTCAAGCAGAGCGAGATTTTCAGGAATACCGTCGTGGACGATATGTGGAATACAACCTTATCTTTGACCGTGGCACGATTTTTGGCTTGCAATCCGGTGGTCGCTCTGAATCCATCTTGATGTCAATGCCACCAGTGGTTACCTGGAAATACAATTGGCAACCACAAGCAGGTACACCTGAAGCACGTCTATATGAGCACTATCTCAAGCCACGCGACTGGCTAGCTAATGTCTAAGATGAGAACTTCTTGAATAAAGTTATTGGCATACTGGGTGGAACCTTTGATCCCCCACATTGGGGTCATATTCGGCTTGCAGAGCATTTTTCTAAAACGCTTACCTTAGACGAATTAATTTGGCTACCCAGCGGAGAGCCTTGGCAAAAAAGTCCTCACATTACCTCTGCGAAAGACCGTCTTGCGATGACGATAGCCGCAGCCAATACGCTGAAAGAAGAGCTACAAACAAAAGAGCTTGGTACCCAGGTGCTGGTCGACCCAATGGAAATTGATCGCAATGGGCCAAGTTATACGATTGATAGCGCCAAAGAGCTCCGCAAACGATTTGGCCCCGATACCTCTCTGGTGTGGTTAATGGGTGCCGATAGTTTTCTACAAATGGATACCTGGAACGATTGGCGTGATCTCAGTCACTACATTCATTTAGCGGTTGCTAGTCGACCACCTTATTCGATTTCAGAACAGTTGAAAACTCATCCTCTATTGCATACCTTCTATCAAGATCATCAAACCAAGCGGTCTGACGACCTTAGACATAAAGCGTCTGGGCTCATCTATTTGGATGAGCAACTCTCGATCGATCTTGCCTCAAGTAGTTTGCGTCCATTACTTGCGCAGAATAATACGGCTCACCCCATCCAAGAATGGCTTCCTAAATCCGTCCACACCATCATCCTCGAAAAAGGCTTATACCAATCAACCAGGTAAGATGTTGATAAATACATTAAATATGGATATTCGCAAACTACAACGCACCATCATTGATGCTCTAGAGGATGTCAAGGCGCAAGACATTCGAGTCTACGACACCAGCAAACTCAGTGAGCTATTCGATCGCGTGATTATTGCCACCGGTAATAGCAATCGACAAACTCGCTCACTCGCCTTCTCGGTGAAAGAAAGTGTTAAAGAAAAAGGTGGTGAGGTGATTTCGGTCGAAGGACTAGAAACGGGTGAATGGGTTCTGGTTGACTGTGGAGATATCGTCGTACATATCCTCCAACCGATGTTACGCTCCTATTACCAACTCGAAGGAATTTGGGGTGATAAGCCTGTACGAGTGAAATTAAGTGGCTCCAAAACGCTAGCAAAGGCAAGTGAAGAGCCCGAAGACGAATAAGTCATGCGCTTACTGATTATTGCCGTAGGTCACAAAATGCCCGATTGGGTAAGCACAGCGTGCCAAGAATATAGCAAGCGCATGCCATCCGACTGTGCGATCGAGCTCAAAGAGATTAAGCCCGATATAACTCCGGCCAAAGAAGCAATCAAGATCATTGCAGCAATTCCCAAAAACACACTCATCATTGCACTCGATGAACGTGGCAAAGATCTCAGCACCCAAGATCTTGCTGGCCACCTAAAACAATGGCGCGAGATTGGCAAAGACATCGTTTTCTTGATTGGCGGGGCGAATGGCCTCGATGCTAGCTTAAAGTCGAAGGAAATCCCGCTGTGGCGCCTTTCGAGTCTGACATTGCCCCATGCTTTTGCAAGGCTGCTTCTCATTGAGCAGCTCTATCGTGCTTGGACCATTTTGCAAGGTCACCCCTATCATCGCGAATAAGATATCCAATCGATGAAATATCAGTTTATTTATCTTGCCTCACAAAGCCCCCGTCGGCAAGAACTGCTGGCACAAATTGGCGTGCGCTTTGAACTCCTCTTACCCAGAAAGAATGAGGATGCTGAAGCTCTAGAATTACCAATCGCCAATGAAAAGGCCTTTGACTATGTTCGGCGGGTCACTCTAGCAAAAAGTGTTGCGGCTCTAAAGCGCTGGCAGGAATTGAAGCGTATTCAATCCCAATTGGCTTGGGCGCCAATTTTGTGTGCAGATACTACTGTTAGCTTGGCGGGATCCCCTCTCACAGAAATACTAGGGAAGCCAAGGGACGCTGCCCACGCCATTGAAATACTAAAGACGCTCAGCAATAAAACACATGATGTTTATAGTGCTGTTGCCATTACTAGCCATGAAAAAGAACCTGCCCATTGCCTTGTCCAAAAATCACAGGTCCAGTTCCGAGAGTTGAGCATCAAGCTAATCCAAGACTATGTGGATTCGGGTGAGTCTCTGGGTAAAGCGGGTGCCTATGGAATTCAGGGGATGGCTGCAAGCTTTATTCAATCAATCCAAGGGAGCTATAGCGGTATCATGGGGCTTCCCCTGTATGAAACTGCAGAACTTTTAAGAAAAGCGAATGTCGATTTTGGTTTAAACAAAAATGAGCCAAGAAATACTAATTAACATTACACCCCAAGAAACCCGGGTTGCCCTGATTGAACAAAACGCAGTTCAAGAGTTGCATATTGAGCGAACTCGTCAACGTGGGATCGTGAGCAATATTTACCTCGCTAAAGTTGTTCGCGTGCTACCAGGTATGCAATCCGCCTTTATTGACATTGGATTAGATCGTGCCGCATTTATTCATTTCAATGATTTAGGCGAGCAGACTGCAGGCAATCAAATCGAAAAAATATTGTTTGAAGGCCAAACTATATTGGTTCAGGTTCTTAAGGATCCCCTGGGTACCAAAGGCGCTCGTCTCACAAGACAAATTAGTATCGCGGGTCGTAATTTGGTCTACCTGCCCCAAGACCATCGCCCTATTGGTAGTGAAATTCATATTGGAATCTCCCAAAAGATTGAGGTCCCAGAAGAGCGTGAAGCTCTAAAAAATCGATTGAAGGGTCTGATTCCTGCTGATGAGACCAGTGACATTATTGTGCGCACTAGCGCTGAAGTAGCCAGCGACGAAACCTTAATTGCTGATCTGAGCTATCTACGCACTACTTGGCAAGGGATATTGAAGGCATCTAAGGAAAAGTCGGCGCCGGCCTTGCTGCATCAAGATCTAAGCCTTGCTGAGCGAGTCTTGCGTGATATGGCTGGGCCTGAAACCACTCAAATACGAGTCGATTCTGCTGAGAATTTTGAACGCTTAGGTCAGTTTGCCCAAACCTTTACACCACAACTAAGTAATAAATTAGTGCTTTATCGGGGTGAGCGTGCTCTTTTTGATTTATTTGATATCGAATCGGAAATTAATAAAGCGCTTGGAAGGCGCGTCGATCTCAAGTCAGGTGGCTATCTAATGATCGATCAAACTGAATCTATGACGACGATCGATGTCAACACCGGCAGCTTTGTGGGCGCACGCAATCTCGACGATACGGTCTTCAAGACAAATCTGGAGGCAGCCCAAGCAATTGCGCGACAATTACGCCTGCGCAATCTTGGCGGCATCATCATTATTGATTTCATCGATATGACGCAAAGCGATCATCAAGAAGCTGTGTTGAGTGAGCTGAAGAAAAACTTAGCCAGAGACCACGTACGCACAAACGTGAATGATTTCTCATCGCTTGGCTTAATTGAAATGACCCGCAAACGCACCCGAGAATCTTTATCTCATATTTTGTGCGAGCCCTGTGCCTCTTGCAGCGGCAAAGGTGAGATCAAAACTCCCCAAACCATTTGTTATGAAATCCTCAGGGAGATCGTTAGAGAACATAAACAATTCAACCCCAAAGAATTCAGAATTGTTGCCTCCCCAGATGTAATTGATCTTTTCTTAGAAGAGGAGAATCAATTCCTGGCCATGTTGGGGGATTTTGTGCAAAAGCCAATTCGGCTTCAAGCAGAAGCTGGCTTTAAGCAAGAACAATACGATATTGTTCTAAATTGACAGCTACCTTAGGTATTTGTGTCACTAAATTGCAGGCGATGAAGACCGGCATATAGGCCATTCTTTGCAATTAACTCTTGATGAGAGCCATATTCCACAATCTCCCCATGATCCAACACAGCAATTCGATCTGCGTGTTCAATCGTTGATAAACGGTGAGCAATCACGAGGGTTGTCCGGCCCACCATCAAACGCTCCAAAGCTTCTTGTACCTGTCGCTCCGACTCTGAATCTAGAGCTGACGTTGCTTCATCTAGGATCAAAATTGGGGCATTTTTATAAATAGCTCTTGCAATTGCCAAGCGTTGTCGCTGACCTCCAGATAAGCGATTGCCATTATCGCCAATCAATGTATCGATGCCATTAGGTAGCTCTAGTAAAAGATTAGATAAATTAGCAGCCTCCAGGGCTTCAACAACTCGACCGCGATCAATGCCATCCTTGGCGTTTGAGCCATATGCCACATTGGCCGCAATGGTGTCATTAAACAAAATAACGTCTTGGCTGACAAAGGCAATTTGTTTACGCAAATCAGCTAAAACGATTTCCTCAATTGGGATTTGATCCAGAAGAATTCGACCAGATTTGGGTTTAAAAAAACGCGGTAGCAAATTAACTAAAGTAGATTTACCGCCCCCGGATGGGCCAACAAAAGCAACTACTTCGCCTGGTTTGATATCAAGGTTGATGTTACGCAAAGCATCTTTACGTCCATCTTCTTGATCATAAGAAAAGCATAAGTTGTCAAAACGAATTTCGCCTTTTGCTCTCTCTAAGCGCTTTAACTTCGATTGAGCAATATCCTCTTCTTCGATTGGCTGATCAATCAATTGGAAAATCATTTCGGCCGCAGTTAAACCACGCTGTAAGGGCTGATTAATATCCGCCAAATGCTTTAGAGGAGAAATAATTAACAGCATCGCTGTAATAAAGGCAGCAAAGCCACCAACCGTAACCCCCTGAGAAGCCGATTGCATAATCGCGATAACGAGGACAAGGGATAGAGCCATAGAGGCAATTAATTGGGTAATGGGCTGATTAAGTCCACCAGCCACTGCTGCTTTTAGAGTGAACTGGCGCAGGCGATCGGCCTTATCCATAAACCGTTGCATCTCATAATCTTCGCCACCATGCACCTTCACGATCTTATGGCCAGCGGCAGCTTCTTCGACAATATAAGCAAGTTCGCTGGTCATACTTTGTTGTTGTCGATTTAAACCACGCAAACGTTTATTGATTTTGCTCATTACAAAAGCGATGATGGGAAAAATAATTAATACCACTAGGGTTAAGCGCCAATTGAGATAGAGCAAATAGCCCATCAAACCAATCACGGTTAATAAATCTCTTACGAGACTAATGAGCATACCGCCCATAATTGAGAGCACATTGTTTACCTCAAACACAACGGCGTTAATTAAATTAGAGGCAGTATTCTTTTGGTAGTACTCGGTTTTGGCATGGAGTAAGCGAGTAAACATCTGCTCCCGTAATTTGAGCAATACATTACTGATCACTTTTGTCAGCAAGTAATTGGATAAAAACTGTGCCCCGCTACGAATAAAGGCTAAGCCAACCAAAAAAACGGGTACAAGCCAGAGCTTATCGTTCATCTCCCCAGTAAAACCACGATCCAAAAGAGGCTTCATCAAAGCAGGGATGGAGGTCTCAGCAGCAGCCACAATGGCCATGGCCACCAGAGAACCAATGATCAGGCCCAAATGAGGCTTTAAGTAGGCTATTAAGCGGTTTAGGGCTTGACGGTCTGAAGCATTCATATAATGAATTATGCCCACCTTGTCAGTCATACTCATAACTCGTAACGAGGAAGCCAATTTAGGGGACTGCCTAGCCTCATTGGACGGGCTTGCCACCCAAATTGTGGTGGTGGATACGCAAAGCACAGACCGCACCCTGGATATTGCCCGACGGCATGGTTGCTTGGTCAGCTCACCCGCTGATTGGCCCGGATTTGGTCCCCAAAAGAATCGTGCTTTAGACCTTGCAAGCGAAGACTGGGTCTTATCTTTGGATGCCGATGAGCGCCTCACCCCAGAGCTTAGAGGCGAGATCAAAGGGGTTCTGGATAAACCCCAGGCTGATTGTTATGCCATCCCAAGACTCTCTTGGTATTGTGGGCGGTTTATGCGTCATTCGGGCTGGACACCAGATTATGTCGATCGTCTTTTTAAGCGGGGAAGCGCTCACTTCTCGAGTGATTTAGTGCATGAACGGCTAATCCCCAGTGGCCCAGTATTGAAGTTAAAGAATCACATGCTTCACTATAGTTTTATGAACCATGCTCAGGTTCAAGAAAAAATGCACCGCTATTCCACAGCTTCAGCGCAACAGGCATTTGCCAAAGGAAAAACTGCCAGCCCCTTGAAGGCGATCTTGCACGGTACCTGGTCATTTATTCGTACGTACATATTACGTGCTGGGTTTTTAGATGGTCCCCAAGGCTTCTCTTTAGCTTGCTCAAATGCCCAAGGAACGTATCATCGCTATATGAAGCTATGGCAACTCAATCAAGCGGCCCGGCACGAAGAAAAATAGCGCCTTATTTAGCTTATGTTCAAAATATCCATTCTGCTTGCGACCTATAACTGGCCTTCGGCTCTAAAGCTTTGCCTTCAATCATTGGAAACCCAAACGGATAAAAACTTTGAAGTAGTGATTGCGGATGATGGTTCAGGTCCAGAAACAAAGGCGGTGATCGATTCTTTCTCGAAGGATGCAAAGTTTCCACTTACACACCTCTGGCAAGATGATCTGGGATTTAGAAAAACACGTATCTTGAACCAAGCAATATCGAATGCGCAAGGAGAATATCTCATTTTCCTCGATGGAGATTGTCTAGTACAGCCTGATTTTGTGAAACGCCATCGGCAGCTTGCGCAGGATGGATTTTTAATCACCGGTAGTCGCGTGCTACTAAATGAGTCCTTGACCAAAAAGATCCTTTCTTGGTCTCAGTGGAATTTTTCAGCCTTTCAAAACAATTTAATCACCTACCGTCTCAATGGCGGTATTAATAAGATTTGGCCGATCCTCATCAAATTAGGAAATGGCTCGTGGCGAATCTATCAAAAATTTGTCTGGCGCCGGATTAAAGGATGCAATATGGCCTGCTGGAAAAAGGATGCCCTTGCCATTGGAGGGTTTGACGAGACGATGACTGGATGGGGTCACGAAGATGCCGACTTCGTCTTCCGCCTGCAACACTCTGGGATTAAACGCAAATCAGGCGCTTGGTCAACAGAGGTATTTCATTTGTTTCATCGTATCTCTGATCAATCAAAAGCGGCTGAGAATGCAAAACGGGTTCGAGAAAAAATTCTGGCAAAGGCTTCTGTTCAGTCATGAAAGATCCTGCGCGCGTTTTATTTATTGCCACTCGTCAGATCGGGGATGTTTTAGTTACTACACCGCTCATTAGTGCAGCGCGGACTATTTGGCCCAATGCACAATTTGATTTTCTAGGCTATCGGGGCAAGCTCGATATGCTCAAAGGCAATCCTGATATCCATGAGCTGATTGAGACTCCAGAGCGGCCAAGTCTCTGGGAGTACATGAAACTTTTCAATCAACTCTTTCAACGCTATGACCTCGCTGTCATTACTCAGCCAAGTGATCGGTCCTACTTCTTTGGTTCGATTGCAGCGCTGCGCCGTGTCGGAGTGGTGGTTGAGGATACCCCTAGGAGTAAGAAAAATAGTGCCTGGAAGCGCGCCATTTCACTGCACTGGGTTCCAGTGGACTACTTTCACCAGCATGTGATTATTGAAAAGTTGAAGTTGCTTGAGCCCTTTTACCAAGATAAAGGGCTTGATTTATTTTCCTACCCAATCTCCGTAACACCCCCAGTCGCCGAGGCATTAACTCCTCTTATCCAAAGCCAAATACGGCATCCCTATATTGTTTTGCACCCAGGCCCCCTCAATGCCTATAAACGCTGGCCACTATCGTATTGGCAGGAACTCATCACCTCGTTGGTAAATGACGACTACCAAATTATCTTGAGCTCCTCACCGGCTAAGCAAGACCTAGAGCTCAATGATGCGATTTTGTCTTTACTAAGTGAGAAAGTTCGTGACTCGGTGCTTAATACCGAGGGTCGCTTAAGCCTTCCTCAAGCAGCCACCCTTCTAAAAGACGCAGCTCTATATATCGGCGTTGATACATCGGTCAGTCATTTATCTGCCGCCTGTGAAATACCCACCATTGTTTTATTTGGGGCCACCCCTCCAACAAACTTTGGGCCATGGCCCAATGGCTTTATTGGACAAAAGCCTTATCAACTGAGAGCACGATCACAAATCGTTCAAAACGTTTGTATCCTGCAAGGTCCCGGGGATTGTGTACCGTGTCGCAAAGCAGGCTGTGAGGACAAAGCGGATAGTAGAAGTGAGTGTCTTGATCTCTTAACACCAACCCAGGTTCTTGAAGCAGCACAGAGAATGCTGTCAAAAAAGTAAATTAGCGGCGCTTTACGTAAAAGACCATCGCATCGCCTTCGTTATCAGTGGCGATTAACTCGTTACCCGTTTGCTTGCAAAATGCAGGGATGTCATGGCTAGCCCCAGAATCGGTTGCCTTAAGCTTTAATACCTCCCCTGATTGCATCTCTGCTAAGGTTTTTTTAGTACGCAGGATAGGCAGGGGACAGTTCATACCGATAGCATCAACTTCACGATGGACTTGAATGGAGTTCACTTCACTCATTACGCTCTCCTAGAATCCATCTATTTTAGCGATTTATGACTAAACACGCTCGGCCACCCAGGCGTCCACTCCAGCTAAAGCCTTAGTAAGGCCAGCGGGATCGGTACCGCCCGCCATGGCCATCTCGGGCTTACCGCCGCCTTTACCGCCAACCTGCTGAGCGACAAAGTTCACTAAATCACCCGCTTTAATCCGATTGGTCGCGTCACTCGTGACCCCAGCGATCAGACTCACTTTACCGTCTTGTACAGATGCCAAAACAATCGCGGCCGTCTTGAGTTTTGCTTTTAAGGCATCCATGGTCTCGCGTAAGACCTTAGCGTCTGCAGTATCCAACTGAGCTGCCAGAACCTTGAGGCCTCCATGATCGCGTGCCTGACTAACAAGATCATCACCTTGACTAGCCGCTAACTTTGAACTCACACGTTCGAGCTCACGCTCTAACTGACGAACGCTATCTTGCAACTGAGTCACACGCTGAGCAAGTTCGTGGGGGGCTGCTTTTAAAATCTGTGCGGCTTCGTTGATACGAGATTCCAGAGTTTGTACGAAATTCAACACATTGGATCCGGTCACCGCCTCAACCCGCCGAATACCGGCAGCGACCCCACTCTCTGCAACGATCTTAAAACTACCAATATCACCTGTGCGCAAGACGTGTGTGCCACCGCACAACTCCTTAGAGGAGCCAATCTCCAAAACCCGAACCTGTTCACCATACTTCTCACCGAAGAGCATCATTGCCCCAGTTTTCTGGGCATCTTCGATAGCCATCACTCTCGCAGAACTTTCAGTATTTTCAAGGATCTCTTGATTAACGATTTGCTCGATACGATTCATTTCTGCTTTGGTCAGTGGTGCTGTATGCGTGAAATCAAAACGCGTCTTATCTGCATCAACCAGTGAACCTTTCTGCTGTACATGATCACCCAAAACCTCACGCAAGGCTTTGTGCAAGAGATGGGTGGCACTATGATTGCGTACCGTTTTTGCTCGGAGAGTACTATCTACGCGCGCATTTAGAAGATCGCCTACTTTTAGCTCACCCTCTTGCAACTCTCCTTGATGACCAAACACATCGGCCTGAATCTTAAATGTATCAGCAACAATAAATTGTGCTTGATCATTACGTAGCTCGCCCCGATCACCAACTTGCCCACCTGATTCGGCATAAAAGGGGGTTTGATTGAGCACAACTACAGCGTTCTCACCGGGCTTAATCACATCAACAGGACTCCCATCCCGATAGAGTGCAGTAACGCGCGCATTCTGCACCTGCAAGCGCTCATAACCATGAAACTCTGTTGACTCACCACGGTACTCTAGCCCCTGTGCCATCTTGAATTTACCGGCTGCACGAGCTTGGTCGCGCTGTCTTTGCATTGCAGCTTCAAAACCGATGGAGTCAACTCCCAAAGAGCGCTCGCGGCAAACATCGGCGGTCAAGTCCAGTGGGAACCCAAAGGTATCGTGCAAACGGAATGCGGTTTCACCATCCAGTACCTGAATGCCTTTTGCTAATGCAGCTTCCAAAATTTCCATGCCGTTGGAGATCGTCTGGAAAAACCGTTCTTCCTCCTGCTTTAAAACATCCATGACTCGGTCTTGTGCTTGACGTAACTCAGGATAAGCATCACCCATCTGGTCAACCAGAGCGGGCACAAGCTTATAAAAAAAAGGTTGACGAGCACCTAATTTATAACCATGACGGATCGCACGACGCGCAATACGACGCAGCACATAACCTCTGCCTGCATTACCTGGAATCACACCATCGACCACCACAAAACTGCAAGCACGAATGTGATCGGCAATCACCTTTAGTGATGGACTATTTGCGTCAGAGTCGTTTGCTCCAGCTGCATCGACCGCTTCCTTTGCGGCTTTGAGGAGATGAACAAAGAGGTCAATCTCATAATTGGAATGCACATGCTGCAAGACCGCAGCGATTCGCTCAAGACCCATGCCCGTATCTACGCTTGGCTTTGGTAAAAGGTGCATCTCACCGGCTTCATCACGGTTAAATTGCATGAAGACGTTATTCCAAATCTCAATAAATCGATCGCCATCCTCATCGGGACTTCCTGGAGGCCCGCCAGGAATTTGTGGGCCATGATCGTAGAAGATTTCAGTGCAAGGTCCACAAGGGCCTGTGTCACCCATCATCCAAAAGTTATCAGACGCATAACGCGCCCCTTTGTTATCGCCAATGCGAACGATACGCTCTGCGGGTACGCCGATTTGTTTTAACCAAATGTCGTAGGCCTCATCGTCTTCGGCATATACGGTGACCCATAGCTTATCTTTGGGCAACTTAAAGACTTCGGTCAGCAACTCCCATGCATATTGAATTGCGTCACGCTTAAAGTAATCCCCAAAAGAAAAATTACCCAGCATCTCAAAGAAAGTGTGATGTCGCGCTGTATAACCAACATTATCAAGATCGTTATGCTTACCGCCAGCGCGAATGCATTTTTGCGCACTGGTGGCTCGTTGGTAGGGGCGTTTATCAAACCCAAGGAAAACATCCTTGAATTGATTCATTCCTGCATTGGTAAACAATAAAGTGGGGTCATCTCCAGGAACAACGGGGCTGGAAGCCACAATCTGGTGGCCCTTAGAGGCGAAAAAATCGAGGTAGGCTTGGCGGATTTCAGAGACTTTCATCTTTAGAATTATCGCATTGGCCCAGAATTAGGGCAAACCCTTAAGGTTGGCCTAGATCATTCCCTTACAATCTCAAATCGTCTAAAACAATCCATGGATCGTTGAGCCAAATTGGCCAAACAAAGGAGACAGATTTTGAACATCCGCAATAAAAAGGATTTTGGCGCAGGGATCATGTACATGGTCTTTGGCCTATTCTTTGCCCTTGAGGCCCTTAATTACAAAATGGGTACTGCAGCCAAAATGGGTCCGGGATATTTTCCCTTCTGGCTTGGCGCAATGCTTACAGCGCTCGGTTTTTACATTCTGCTGAAATCGATGTCCGCAAAGAATACTCAAGAGGCAATTGGAACCTGGGATTGGCGCATTGTGATTTGGATTGCTGGATCGGTTGCTTTGTACGGAATTCTGTTACCGACTCTTGGTTTTCTTTTATCGGTTCTGATCTTAGTCTTCATATCTGCAAGCGCGAGTCATGAGTTCAACTGGAAAGGTACTGCTTTAAATGCAATTTTCCTTGTGACCTTTACCTATCTTGCTTTTGTACAAGGTTTGAACCTGCAGTTTCCATTACTCCCGACATTTCTTAATTAACCCATAGAGCGGATCATCACATGGAATTACTAAATAATCTTTCTCTGGGTTTTGAAACAGCGTTTACCTTACAAAACCTAATGTATTGCTTCATTGGTTGCGTATTGGGCACATTAATTGGTGTTTTGCCAGGCCTAGGTCCAATTGCAACGATTGCTATGCTCTTGCCAGCAACCTATGCTCTGCCGCCAATTGCCGCTCTGATTATGTTGGCAGGTATTTACTACGGCTCCCAATACGGGGGTTCGACTACGGCGATCTTGCTCAATATTCCAGGCGAAACCTCATCGGTTGTAACTGCCATTGATGGCCATCAGATGGCCAAACGTGGTCGCGGTGGCGTTGCCCTCTTTACTGCCGGCATGGGTTCTTTCTTTGCGGGTTGCGTCGCCACCTTAATCTTGGCTGGCTTTGCAGCGCCCTTGGCAGAGGTTGCCTTTAAATTTGGTCCAGCCGAATACTTCTCATTGATGGTTTTGGGTTTGATTGGTGCGGTTGTGTTGGCGTCTGGTTCGCTCATCAAAGCAATTGGCATGATTTTGCTTGGTCTCTTACTTGGCCTCATCGGTACTGATGTGAACTCTGGCGTAGCCCGTTACTCCTTTGATATTCCTCAGCTGACCGATGGAATTGGCTTTGTATCAGTCGCGATGGGAGTATTTGGCTTTGCTGAAATCATGCTCAATCTTGAGAAAAAAGGTGCCGGCGAGTCCTTCCTGAATAAAGTAACTACGCTGATCCCAACATGGTCAGATGTGAAGCGAATGGTTCCATCGATTTTGCGAGGAACGACCATTGGATCCATCCTTGGCATTTTGCCTGGCGGCGGCGCAGCTCTAGCTGCTTTTGGTGCATACACAGTCGAGAAAAAATCCTCTAAACACTCTGAGGAGTTCGGCAAAGGTGCAATTGAGGGTGTGGCTGGCCCAGAGAGCGCAAATAATGCGGCTGCACAAACCTCATTTATTCCTCTCTTGACCTTGGGTATCCCACCCAATGCAGTAATGGCCTTGATGGTCGGTGCAATGACCATTCATAACATTCAGCCTGGACCTCAGGTGATGACTAGCAATCCCGCTTTATTCTGGGGACTGATTGCATCAATGTGGATTGGCAACATTATGCTGATTCTGTTGAATCTTCCCTTAATTGGTATCTGGGTGAAATTACTCAAGATCCCATATCGCCTTCTCTACCCCGCAATTTTGGTGTTCTGCTGTATCGGTGTCTATACGGTAAATAACTCTGTCTTTGACATCTTCATCACTGCTGCATTCGGGGTAATTGGCTATATGTTCTTTAAGTTTGGTTGCGAACCAGCACCTCTATTGCTGGGCTTTGTGCTGGGTCCAATGATGGAAGAAAACTTCCGTCGCGCCTTGCTGCTATCAAGAGGTGACTTTACAACCTTCTTAACGCGCCCCCTCTCATTAAGCTTATTAATAGCCGCTGCTCTATTAGTGGTCATTGTCGCCTTACCGGCTGTGAAGAAGAGTCGTCAAGAGGTGTTTGTGGAGGATTGATCGGGATACGATCACCTTTACCCTATAAAGCCCGCTACCTGCGGGCTTTATTGTTTAGAGAGGAAGTTCGGCCGTTACGATCGCTCTTCTCTACAATAGCAAGATGTCTGCCGATAACACGAAGTCGACCTCGACTAATTCGCCTGCTGAACCATCTAATTTCCTACGCCAGATCATTGA
Organism: Burkholderiaceae bacterium; assembly: GCA_027486235.1. Lineage (GTDB taxonomy): Bacteria > Pseudomonadota > Gammaproteobacteria > Burkholderiales > Burkholderiaceae > Polynucleobacter > Polynucleobacter hoetzingerianus. The sequence continues at coordinate 2,168 of JAIXPN010000136.1, read as the reverse complement.
TCATGATTTGGCAAAAGGGACATATCTTCATCGGGTGGATCAGGCTGGTAAGCCATTACCCGCTGTCGTCACACGCTTTCCGCCGGAGCCGAATGGTTACTTGCACATTGGTCACGCCAAGAGCATCTGCCTGAACTATGGCCTTGCCAGGGATTATGACTCCCTCCCTTCGGGTGGTCGTTGCCATATGCGCCTAGACGATACCAATCCAACCAAAGAAGATGTTGAATATGTCGATAGTATTTTGGATGCCGTTCGGTGGTTGGGGTTTAATTGGGATCACGCAGGCAAGGAACATTTGTATTACGCTAGTGACTATTTCGAGAATCTATATCAGTTTGCAGAGATTCTGATTGAGCACGGTAAAGCATATGTGGATAGTCAAAGTGCAGATGAGATTCATGCGAATCGGGGAAACTTTGGTACCCCTGGAAAAAATAGTCCCTATCGCGAGCGTTCTAGCGCTGAAAACTTAGCGCTCTTTCGAGCAATGCGTGCTGGTGACTTTGCCGATGGCGCCCATGTTTTGCGCCTCAAAATTGATATGACACATCCCAATATTGTCATGCGTGATCCGGTGATCTATCGTATTCGGCACGCCCATCATCATCGCACTGGAGACAAATGGTGTATTTATCCTTTGTATGATTTCACGCACTGCATATCCGATGCGCTTGAGAATGTCTCGCACTCCATCTGCACCCTTGAATTTGAAAATAATCGGCCTTTGTATGACTGGGTCTTAAGTGCTTTGCACGAAGTAGGCGTATTCAAAGGGCCTCTTCCCCATCAATACGAGTTCGCGCGCCTTAATCTCACCTACACCATTACCAGTAAGCGCAAACTCCTCCAACTGGTTGAAGAGAAACGAGTGGATGGCTGGGATGATCCGCGCATGCCTACTATTGTTGGTATTCGTCGACGCGGCTATACCCCAGAGAGCATTCGCTTGTTCTGTGAGCGCATTGGGGTTTCCAAGGCGGATAGTTGGATTGATATGAGCGTTCTTGAGCAAGCATTACGTGACGATTTGGATGTCCGCGCTCCCCGCGCTACGGCTGTACTTAAGCCATTGAAACTGATTATTCAGAACTATCCAGAGGACCAAAAAGAGCCTTGCTCAGCTCCCCGTCACCCGCATCATCCCGAATGGGGTAAACGCGAGTTTCATTTTGGTCGCGAACTCTGGATTGAAGCCGACGACTTCCAAACCAACCCCCAAAAAGGCTTCTTTCGCTTGTACCCTCCTAAAGATGGGCTTGCAGGAGGACGCGTCCGCCTAAGGCATGGCTTTGTCATCGAATGTACGGGAATGAAATTAGATGCTAAAGAACAAGTACTTGAAGTCTATGCGAACTATTTTCCAGATAGCAAGAGTGGTACGCCTGACTCTAATAATTACAAGGTGAAGGGAAATATTCATTGGATCCGAGCGGATGAAGCGGTGCCTTGCGAAGTTCGTCTTTACGACCATCTTTTTACAGACCCACATCCAGATAGTGGTGATAAAAACTTTTTGGATTACATCAACGCACAATCCAAGCAAGTCATTCAGGCTTACCTAGAACCGAGTATGAAGACCTGTGGGGCAGAAGAACGCTTTCAATTTGAACGTCATGGCTATTTTGTAGCCGATCGCGTCGACAGCAAACCTGGGCAACTTGTTTTTAATCGTAGTGTCGGCTTAAAGGACAGTTGGAAGTAATTACTGCGGACTTGCTTTAAGTGTCTCCAGATAATCAGCAACCGTCGGGTAGAGTAATTTGCGCTTTAACTCAGGCAAGCGCTGATTACGCACGCGGCGCGACTCAGACATAAATGACCAGAGCATCGGACTAACCTGGGACTTAACCTCATCACGCGATAGCCGAGGTGGCTTGGATAAATTCAATGCGGTGGCAACCTCATCAAAGTAATCGCCCATCTTTTGCTCGCTACCATCGCACGCATTGATAATCCGTTGCGGCTTACCTAAATACAGAGCTGCACAAATCAGTCTCGCCAAATCATCAGAATGGATGTGATTGGAATAGGCGTCCTCTTGGTTGATAAGAGCGGGTGTCTTCGCTTGCAAACGCTCAATCGGTAAACGATTGGGCCCATAAATGCCGGGTACCCTCAGAATACTCAGACTTACTCCTTGATGGGCCGCCCAATAACGTAATACG
>JAIXPN010000088.1 GCA_027486235.1 Burkholderiaceae bacterium | reverse complement strand
TAAGCATCATTCGTGATCCAGATACCTATGAACGTTTTGAGAAGATCGTGTTAATTCATGGGGTACGCGTGGTGAATGAGCTTGCATATCAAGAGTATCTGACCAAGGAGTTGCCCAATGATGAGTATTTGGGTGAACTTGTAAGAGAGAAGTTGATCTATTACCCCACGGTGACTCGAGAGGCCTATGCGCACACTGGTCGGTTGACCACCGCGATTGAGTCGGGCAAGCTATTTGCCGATATTGGTTTGCCCCCATTGGATCCCAAAGTAGATCGCGCCATGATCTGTGGCAGTCCGGCAATGCTCAAGGAGACCAGTGAGCTCTTGGATCAGCGCGGCTTTAAGGTCTCACCTTCCTCCGGGGAATTGGGTGATTACGTCTTTGAACGGGCCTTTGTCGAGAAGTAGCCCAAAAAGAAGCCCCTTGCGGGGCTTAAATTCAAAGGAAATAAATCTACTTTCATTAGAAAGTAGCTCGATCAAGCCAGCCATACCGATTTATCAGTAATTAATTTTCTTTTTGGCCCTCGTTCTATGTGATCCGGCCTTAGGGCCCGATTCTCTCTGGAGCCCTGTGATTTCAGGCATTAGGCACTAGAATTTACCCTTGCCAGCCCCCAAAGAAAAAGCATGCGCATCGAAGACAAAGACCCTGATAGACATAATGCCATTGAGTACCCCATGGAGGTCGGCGCTCCTAAATTTGCACCCGTGCCCATCAAGGAAGAAAAAGATAAGGCGATCAATATTGCCAGGCAGCATGCGAATCAAGAGTACGAGCGCATTATGGAGCAGGCTGCAGTCTTAATGCGTCAAGCGAAGGCGCTACAAGCGCGGCTCGATGCAACCGAGATGGTCCATGCGGCTAAATTTTCCTTTAATCCTGTTTATGGAAAAAAATATTATCTTTATCAGGATGAGGCAATTAGTGGCTATCGTTTAGTTCAGAACTCGCCACGCGAATGGAGTTGTGGCATTCCAAACGGGTGGTTATTTTGCCAAGCGGTACGTAAGTTGGGCGACAGTACTTGGGAAATCGTTGAGGAAGATTCTCTATAAGGATGCACTATGAAAAAACCCGATAGTCGTTGCTGTGGATCAGGTGTTTGCATCATTAATGATGCTGGAGAATGCTGGTGTGGTCAAAAATGGGATGGGAAGAAGATGGCACACCCCCCGCTAAATCTTAATCAGCCTCAAGATGAGGCGATGCAACAAGAAATTACCGAAAAGACCAAATCCAATAAGTCTTAGTCTTGCCCTCTCTTTTTGCGAAGATGCGTAATCGTGCGAAAGTGAAGATAGGCTAAGACGATTGCCAAAATCGCCACCGAGTATTTGAGAGGAATGCGTAAGAGCATTTCAAGAATCAGGGCAAAGAAGAAGGCCCAGGCCATCACACTAAGATAAGAAACTGCCAGCAAAAACTCTTTGAGCTTACTGCCATCCAAAAAGCGTGAGTACACAATTGCAATTGGTATTAAAGCAATGAGTAAATAGAGGATCATGCGCATATTGGTCTCCTAGTCAACTAGTGTAATGCGATCAACCCCAATGCATCTTAGGCGCTTGACTTGCTAAAGCATTAGGAGGGCTATTTAAGCTCTATTAAAAAAGCCATATACTAGGTAAAACTTCTGGGAGAATGCCGTGTTCGCAAAGACTCTACTAAGCTGCATTGCTGTAGCTATAACCATTATTGGTCTTTTGATCTACTTCGATACTCAAGACCTCACCGTTTTCATGATCGGCATTATTAGCTATTTTCTAATTGCTCTATCGACCAGCATCAAATGTAAGTGCTGGAATTCTCAGTCTTAGTCATTCCACTCAATTTACTTAGGGCCAATATGAAGATCAATCGTAGCCTTACTATCCTTGCTACTGTTTTGTTAAGCGCTGGTTTAGCTGCTTGTAGTAGCGGTCCTAAATTAATGACCGAGAAGATGCCTGAGTCTGGATTTTTGCCTAACTATAAAGTCATGCAGGCAGTAGATAGCACTCCCAAGGATATTCGGGCTTGGCGCTATATGAAGCCTGGTATTCCAGCATCTGCTTATAACGCAGTGATTTTGGAACCGGTGTATTTAAATCAAACTGAATCCACAAAAGAAATCACCCCCGAAGTAATTGCTCAAACAAAGAAAATTTTGGAGGAAGCGATGCGTCAAGCAGTACAACGACGCTCAGATATCAAAATTGTTGATAAGCCTGGTCCTGGTGTCTTGAGAGTCGCCGTTGGTATTACTGGTGCTGAGATTTCAGCGGACGGTCTAAAGCCATGGAACTTTACACCGATTGGTTTGGCAACGAACGCGGCCGCCTTTGCGGCGGGTGCGAACTCCAAAACCCCAGCTTTGGTCGTAGAGAACCGCATTACGGATAGTCAATCGAGAGAATTTATTGCCGGTGGCATGGTTGCAGTTCAGGGCGAGCCCTTCCGCTTGGGATCAAGTTCAGTGGGAGCATTTCAGGACATGACCAAACGCATCGTTGTATTTGCGATGGAGTCACCGCTGAAGCCTTTGCCAAGTGCCGCTAATAAATAAAGCGCTACCGGCGCCTTTCAGACTAGCCCAGAATATTTGGCAGGAGTTTTGTAAGAGCAGCTCGTTTAGCAGTTGCTGAACCTGCCAAAGCAAACCCAAGTAATTCAGCTTGGGGGTTGTAGAACAGCCCCTCCATTCCATTCTCTTCGGATTGAATCGTCCATGCTCCCTGGCTGTCGGTTGGGGGTGGAGATACTACCAAGGGTAGTGCCGGTGTTTTCACCATCACCGGCATCGCAGGATAAGTGAGAACACTTTCTTGCCCCGCCAAAATGGTTGCGAGTGTACGTGCAGCTTGCATGATTGGCATCACATAGGGCAAAACATGACCGCCTACTTCTGCACAGTCGCCTAAGCTATAAATGCCTTTGATATTCGTTTCCAGATGACGATTTACTACAATGCCGCGATTCGTTGTAATGCCGATGTGCTTTGCTAATGCAGTGCGTGGACGCAAACCAATCGCAGATAGCACAAGATCGGCTCTCAGGATTTTTCCATTGGTGAGCTCAATTGCCAATCCATTGGTTTCTTTTGTAACCGACTTAGCAGTAGTGCCTAGATGCCACACAACACCCAGAGCAGATAACTTTGCCTGAAGTTCGGCAGCAATCTCGACTGGCAGTAAGCGACCCAAGACCTGATTGGCTAAATCAAGCACTTCAACCTGATAGCCGCCTAGGCTCAGGTCATTGGCAAATTCGCAGCCGATTAAACCTGCGCCGAGAATAAGAACTTTCTTTTTATCCGCGAGTTGATCCCGAAATACAGCGTAATCCTGTAAATCGTTGACGGTAATTACTTGATCGGCAGCATTGCCCTCTAAGTTAAGGCGGATTTGATCAGCGCCTAAGGCTAAAACGAGTTTGGAGTATTCCAAACTTAATTGCTGATTATTGACATCATGCACAGAAAGCGTTTGCTTCGATGCATCAATCTCATCAACGGTTGTATGTGCATGGATCACAAAATTGAGCTGCTCAGCCATTTTCTCTGCTGAACTTGAGATCAGTTGTGTGGCATCCTTCTTGCTCGCAAAAGCTGTCGAGAGCATGGGCTTGGAATAAAAATCACCATTCTCTTGAGTGATCACAGTAATTGCTTGTTCGGTATTAAGCTTGCGGTATTCTCGGATCAGGGTATAAGCCGCTAGGCCGCTTCCAATGATGACAATCGGTTTATTGTGTTGATCCATGACTTTTATGAAGTAAATCGATTATTTGCGAAACCGTGCCAGTAATTCTTTTAAGAAGATCCACAGTGCAGGTAGACCTGGGATGATGATCATCGCCAGAGCCACTAAAGAAAAATTACTTTTGACCCAAGGGTGATCGCCGATTAGGTAGCCTAGAGCAGTAAGACTGCAAACCCAAATAATCCCACCAATAATGTTGTAGAAGACAAAGACGGGGTAGCGCATTTGGGCAACGCCGGCGACAAATGGAGCAAAGGTTCTGATGAAGGGCAGAAAGCGGCCCACTACGATCGTGATCGGACCATGCTTTTCATAGAAGGCATGAGCTTGGTCAAAAGCCTTTTTATTAAACCAGCGTGAGTTCTCCCAAGAAAAGACTTTGTTGCCGACATAGCGACCAACCGAATAATTGACAGCATCGCCAAGAATCGCCGCACTCGTTAAGAGGACCATTAAAAGAGGCAGACTTAGTTCACCAACAGCAGTGAGTGCACCCGCCACAAAGAGAAGGGAGTCGCCCGGTAAAAAGGGCATGACCACCAAACCGGTCTCAACAAAAATGATGGCAAAGAGCAAAACATAAATCCACGTTCCCCATTCATTCGCAATGAGGGCTAAGTTTTTATCTAAATGAAGAAATAGATCAATGAGGTAGGCGAAATCCAAGATATGCTTTCAGAGTATTTGTGGAATTGTAATGACATTCACTGTCCTGGGAAAAAGCTCTAGAATGCGGGGATGCAATATGTCTTCCTACTCATTGATATCGCTCTGGTCCTGTGGTTGGCTTTTAATCTTTATCAGTCGATCAAGGCATATCGGATCTGGCGACTAGAAGCTAATCCTGAAGAGTCGTTAGGATCTTTCTTATTTCAGCGCCTAGGTGTTTTGGGTAATACCTTTGTACATACGGTTGTCTACACCGTGATTGCTGCTGGTATCGCCTATTTGCTCTATGAAATTGGAGCAATGATTTTTACTTAAGCCTGGAGCAGACGGCGCAGATCGTTTAGATCATTTCCTTGATATGTGGGAGCTAAGCCAATTTCCTCAAAGGGCAATTGATAGCGATTCACCCAAAAAGTATCAAAGCCAAACCAATTGGCACCGATAATATCCCAGGCGTTACAGGAAACAAACAGCACTTCCTGTTTAGAAATTGGAAAATGATTTAAAACCAGTTGATAACTTGCGGGTGTAATTTTGAACTGTCGCGCTTCATCAACCGAAATGACTGTATCCAAATAATTCCCGAACTTACAGTGCTCAATTGCCCAAGAGAGCATTTGCATATTGCCATTGGAGAGGATGCAGGTTTTGAGACCGCTAGCGTGAGTACCCTGCAGAACTTCTTTGGATTCTGGGAATGGGCTGAGTTTGGCGTATTGCCCCAGCAATTCCGCCTCACAGTCAGCGCTTAAGTTGAGACCCAGCTGTTTACACGAATAGTGCAAAGCTGCAATCGTGACATCCCAAAACGATTGATAGTATTTACTACCGCTAGGATTTTGATCGGCCAAAGAAATTAAACGCGAGTACTCCAGTTGCTTATCGCGCCATAAAACAGATAAAGCTTTGCCTTGATTTGGAAACAGCCTTTCTGCTAACGCGCTTATTGCGTAGACATCAAACAGCGTTCCATAGGCATCAAAGGCAATCAGTCGATACGGCATGAATTAAATAAAGCGGAAGGCAATAATCGCGACGATGGTTGGCGGTGTTGCTGCCAGAAACAAATACAGCGGGCTAATGGCACCTTCATTAAAATTGTGACGCAAAATTGAGTAACCCGCTGGATTGGGTGCATTCGCAATTACTGTTAAACCGCCGCCAGTAACCGCTCCTGCAACCAGTGCGTACTTAAACTCATCGGAGAGACCCTCTACGAGTGAGCCGAGGTACGTAAGCGCCGCATTATCCGTAATTGCCGTTAAAGCAGTGGCGCCGTAGTACACCGTATCGGCATCTAAATTAGCAAGTAGAGGTTGTAGCCACCACTTTTGTTGTCCGCCCAGAACTACCAAGCCGGCCAGGAAGAATGCAACCATCAAACTCTCACGAAAGATTAATTTGTTTTGGTAACGCGCATACGCTGTGGTGTAACCAATAAAGAATAAAAAGAGGCCCATGAAAATCACTGAGTGATGAACAAAAACAACGACTCCTAATAAAAAGAGTAAATGGATGGCAATCACACTAAACGGAATGGCATCAATTCGTTTTTCGCTTGGATTCGAGGAAACCTGTAAAAGTTCTTTATAAAACAGTGCGCTGAGGATGGAAGAGTTTACGGCTACTGCTAAAGCAGAGCGCCAACCAAATTCGTGCAGCATAAAGACGATGTCCCAGTTCCATTTAGCTGCCACCATCAGAATGGGAGGTGCTGCGTAGGGGGTTAGTGTGCCGCCGATCGATACATTGACAAATAGAACTCCGATGGCGCCATACATCAATTTTGGCGAGATCTTTTTAGAGAAGTAGTGGTCACGTAATAGCAATGCAGCAACGGTCATGGCGGCAGGCTCGGTAATAAATGAGCCTAAGAGAGGGACGAGAGATAAAGTAACCCAAAAAAATGACACGGATTTTTTTAGAGGAAGCAGGGCCGCAACTCGAGTCACTAAAAACAGACAAAACTCCAGAACAGGCTTGCTCGCCGCAATAATCATGATGACAAAGACAAATAGCGGCTCTGTGAAATTCAAGCTCTCAAGGTACTGGATG
>JAIXPN010000103.1 GCA_027486235.1 Burkholderiaceae bacterium | reverse complement strand
TAGAACATCGGAACGGTTTGTGGCAGCGATGACGATGACACCACTATTGGTCTCAAAGCCATCCATCTCGACCAGCATTTGGTTGAGGGTTTGCTCACGCTCATCATTACCACCGCCCATACCAGCGCCACGATGACGGCCAACTGCATCAATCTCATCAATAAAGATAATGCAAGGCGCATGCTTCTTGGCATTCTCAAACATATCGCGCACGCGAGCAGCACCAACACCTACAAACATCTCAACGAAGTCCGAACCAGAGATCGAAAAGAATGGCACCTTCGCTTCACCAGCAATGGCACGCGCCAATAAGGTTTTACCGGTTCCGGGAGGGCCTACTAAGAGCACACCGTGTGGAATACGGCCACCGAGTTTCTGAAACTTTTGTGGATCTTTGAGGAAGTCGACTATCTCGAAGACCTCTTCCTTGGCCTCATCACATCCAGCAACATCAGCAAAGGTCACTGAATTACTGTTCTCGTCAATCAGGCGCGCCTTGGATTTACCAAAGGAGAACGCTCCGCCCTTACCGCCACCTTGCATTTGGCGCATCATGAAGAACCAAAAACCAATAATGAGTAATGTGGGTCCGAGGTAATACAAAGCCGATACCAATACATTGGGTTCGTCTTCTGTTTTGCCTGTCACCTGCACACCGTATTTCATGAGATCACCAACCATCCAGATATCACCTGGAGAGATGATGGAATATTTATTACCGTCGACTGGGGTGATCTGCAAAGTACGGCCCTGCACATCAACGCGCTTGATCTTGCCACTTTTGGCATCATCCATAAACTGGGAATACGTGACTTGGTCTTGTGTGCGTGGTTTATCAAACTGCTTAAATACAGTGAACAAAACCAGGCCAACGATGAGCCAAACACCCACTTTTTGGAACAAATTGTTATTCAAATTACACCTTTGCCGGATTGATCCGGGAGTTATTAGGGCTTAATGCCAAACGCTTACCCTATGTATTTGATTCTACTACCTACAAAAATCAAGGGTTGGAGGTCAAATTTATCCTAAAAATGATGGGTTTACTAGGAATGAGGACCGATTTTTGAGCCTTCTGTCCGTTTTACCCTACTTCAGGTAACGCCCTAGCAGAAAGGTTTCGGAGGATTTGTCCCGAGAAGCCTTGGGTTTTCGGGGAGCAACGGTCTTAAATACCCCCTTGAATGCCTCAACTATTTGACTATAGCCACTGCCATGAAAACACTTGATTAATAAGGCGCCATCGGGCTTTAAATGGCTCTTGGCAAACTCCAAGGCAAGCTCTGCCAAATGGGCCATTCGGGCTGCGTCAGCAACCCCGACCCCAGATAAGTTGGGGGCCATATCGGAGAGCACTAAATCGACTTTGCCATTGGCGTCAGCGGGCAAAGCAGCTTCAATCGCCTGAAGACCCTCATCCTCCCGAAAATCACCCTCAATGAAGTGCACATCAGCGATTGGCTCCATCGGCAACAGATCAATGGCAATGATGCAGCCATCGGGTTTGCCAGCGTTCTCAGGACTGGGATTGCGACGTAATTCCACAAGGCGATTCCGAATGTACTGACTCCAACTTCCCGGGGTGCTACCTAAGTCAACGATCACCATGCCCGCTTTGATGAGATGATCCTGTTGATCAATCTCACTCAGCTTATAGGCAGCGCGCGCTCGATACCCCTCCTTTTGTGCCAGCTTCACATAGGGGTCATTCATATGGTCGTGCAACCAATTTTTATTGAACTTGTTCTTTGCCACGAGCGTTATTGTCGCTGTTTTCTAGACGAGCTTGAATAATCCTCTATGATCTCAGGATGACTGCACTCACCTTAAGCCCCGCACAACGCAAAGCACACCGTGCTAAAGCACATCCCCTCAACCCCGTAATCATGATTGGTAATGATGGGTTCACGCCTGCCGTTGCCAAAGAAATTGATCGCGCCCTAGATAGCCATGGTCTGATTAAGATCCGCGTTCTAGGTGATGATCGCGATGCCCGCGAAGAAATGTTTGTTGCTATCTGCGATCAACTCAATGCAGCTCCAGTTCAGCACATTGGCAAGCTACTGGTGGTATGGCGTCCACAGAAATCCAAAGAAGAGAAAGTGGTGCCCAGCAAAAAGGTGGCTCGCGCGTATAAGACTGCGCGGGTTGCCAAGAGGGCCACTGGTTCACGGATTGGTATGAAGGGCACAACGAGTGCAGCAGCAGATAAACCAAAGCGGCGAAAGGTACGTCAGGCCAGCCCCAAGAAAGCGGCGCTGAACTAATTACTTGGTGTCATTGGTTGGCTAAGACGCCATACTAAATAGATGCCCAAGAGACTTTGTATCAAGAATATAGCGCTTGATACTCCATGCAAGGTGGAGAACAAACCGGCCAGTGGTGAATACCTCACTGGCATACCTTGCAACAACGCTTCCTCGCGCAGACTTTCCATCCATGGCATGAGTACAAAACTTCCCGCTGCCGCACAAATTAACATAGCAAGCAAGATCCACCGAATCGCTCGGTAGGTTTGCAAACCTCGGCTTACTAATAAATTAGCGAGGACCAATAAACCGACGCATAAGACTAGGCTGATGTAGGCCTCGGCCTTGAAGATTGCTCCCGCAACCATGCCGGCGACCTGCCGATCGGTTAAGGTGGCAAATAAGGTAGGGGCGACCAAATAACCAACTGTAATAAGGCTGCCTACCCACAAGCTGGCGATAAACAGAAATAGCCGTTGGGCAATTTGATGCTGGCCGATGCCGGGAGTCGTCATACGCATTTACTATGAAATCAATGTGGCTAATTTAGCCAATACTTCATCCATAGTTTGCATGGAAACACTTTCTAATTTTTTTGCTTTTCGTGCCACCAGGTCTAATACCCTTGGCTGATCACAACGAACCACGCCCGTTGTTTTAGTGCCCTCCAGCTCTACGGTAAAACCAGCTACTCTTGCAAAGTTTCCGCCTGTTGTAATTGGCACCACTATTGGGGTCTTGGTTAACTTATTAAATGGTCCAGGAGAAACAACCAGCACAGGTCGAAAACCTTTTTGCTCATGGCCAGAACTAGGGTCTAAAGAAACTAAGTAGATGTCACCTCGATTCATTACAAAATCTCATTACCAATCGGGGTTAGCTCAAGCCACTGCTTGTCCTCTTTAGGCATTTTTGCCTTAGGGTCGCACTTTGCTAATAAATCAGCTAACTGATAGCTGGGCTTTGAGATTGGCTTCACCACCAATCGACCATTTACCAAAGCGACATCAACTACAGATCCGGAGGAGATCTTCAGTTCCTCTAAAAATCCTGGTGATAAAGCCATCATCACAGAACCGCCGACTTTTCTTAAATGTGTTTGCATCACGTGCTCCTAATAAGTTATACAAAAGTATAACATAAAAGGTGCGATAAGGAAATTATATAAAAATATAACTTATCGAGTATGGGTTCTTAGATATAGCGAACGCTGAGGATCTCAACCTCACGCACACCGGCAGGAGCTTGGACAGTAACCACATCGCCCTCTTCCTTACCAATCAATGCACGCGCGATGGGTGAGCTAATCGAGATCTTATTAGCAGCGATATCAGCTTCATCGTCACCCACAATTTGATAGGTCATTTTTTTACCATCGCTCAGATCTTCCAACTCCACGGTTGCCCCAAACACGACGCGACCCTCTGCTTCTAACAAAGAGGGGTCAATCACTTGGGCACCTGATAATTTGGTTTCGAGCTCTTTAATCCGACCTTCGATAAATGCCTGCTTCTCTTTGGCGGCATCGTACTCGGCATTCTCAGAGAGATCACCCTGAGCACGCGCTTCCGAGATCGCATTAATCACCGCTGGACGATCAACATGCTTTAAACGCTGTAACTCCTCTTTGAGAAGTTCAGCGCCACGTTTTGTAATCGGAATTGTGTTTCCACTCATACCACTTAACCCTTAAATCAAGAATCCCCGATTTTAAGCTAGCTAAGCGAAATATGTAAATTTTGTAATGAGTAGACTTCCAAGGAGTCCTTTGCACGCATTCCTTCCATCACCGCACGAGCTGCACTAATGGTGGTGTAGTAGGTCACGCCATTGGCTTGCGCAGTGGTACGAATTGAGCGAGAGTCTGCAATCGCATTGCGGGTCTCATCGACCGTCGTAAATACCAGAGTGATCTCACCATTCTTGATCATGTCAACGATATGAGGACGCCCCTCTTTTACTTTGTTCACAACTGCAACGGGGATGTTAGCCGCTGCAATAGCAGCAGCCGTTCCTTTGGTAGCCACCATCGGAAATCCCATCTCATGCAAGATTGTTGCAACCTTCACCGCTAATGGCTTATCACTATCTTTGACGGTTAAGACCACATTACCGCTCTTGGGCAATTTAATGCCAGCTGCTAGCTGGGATTTAAAGAGCGCTTCGCCAAAGGTCTTACCAACGCCCATCACCTCACCGGTAGAGCGCATCTCAGGTCCCAGAATTGGATCAATTCCGGGGAATTTATTGAATGGGAATACGGCTTCTTTGACAGAGAAGTATTTTGGAATAATCTCGGCATCAATACCCTGTTGATCGAGCGATTGCCCAACCATGCAGCGTGCTGCAATTTTGGCCAATTGCAAACCTGTTGCTTTAGAAACATAGGGCACAGTACGCGAAGCGCGTGGGTTGACCTCAAGAACATAAATGACATCCTTACCATCTACATTCTGAATGGCAAACTGCACGTTCATCAAACCAATCACGTTTAAACCTTTTGCCATTGCTGCGGTTTGACGCTTAATCTCAGCTACCGTCTCTGGCGATAGAGAGTATGGGGGTAAAGAACAGGCTGAGTCACCAGAGTGCACTCCCGCTTGCTCAATGTGCTCCATCACACCACCAATGAACACACGCTTACCATCAGAGATGCAATCAACATCGCACTCAATGGCATCGTTCAAGAATCGATCCAGTAACACTGGGGAGTCATTGGATACCTTAACAGCCTCACGCATATAGCGCTCGAGATCGCGACCATCGTGCACAATCTCCATTGCCCGACCACCTAATACATAGGATGGACGCACAACCAATGGATAACCAATCTCTTGCGCTAATTTGAGCGCCTCATCCTCTGCTCTCGCTGTTCGATTTGGTGGCTGACGTAATTTGAGTTCATGCAATAGTTTTTGGAAACGCTCACGATCCTCAGCTGCATCGATCATGTCTGGCGAGGTACCAATAATCGGCACTCCATTCGCCTCTAAATCAAGTGCTAACTTCAATGGAGTTTGTCCGCCGTACTGAACGATCACACCCTTGGGCTTCTCCTTGGCAACGATTTCTAATACGTCTTCAAGGGTCAGCGGCTCAAAGTAGAGACGATCCGAGGTGTCGTAATCCGTAGAAACAGTTTCTGGGTTGCAATTGACCATAATGGTCTCATACCCATCATCACGCATCGCCAAGGCAGCATGCACACAGCAGTAATCAAACTCAATACCTTGACCAATTCGGTTGGGGCCGCCGCCCAGGACCATGATCTTCTCCCGCTGAGTGGGCTGTGACTCGCACTCACCATGCTCTGCCTCATAGGTGGAATACATATAGGCGGTATTGGTGGCAAACTCGGCGGCGCAGGTATCAACGCGCTTATAAACAGGGAAAACCTTGTGTTGATGACGCGCCTGGCGCACTGCCTTAGCATCGGTCTTGAGTAATTTTGCTAAGCGACGATCAGAAAAGCCTTTTTGTTTTAAGAAGCGGAGCTCAGGACCGCTGATACTTTTGAGGCTACGCTCGTTGACAGCGTTTTCGAGCTCAATCAGTTCTTCAATCTGCTCGAGGAACCAAGGATCAATTTTGGTTTCTTCATATACTTCATCGATGCCCATACCCATGCGGAAGGCATCGCCAACATACCAAATTCGGTCAGGACCTGGTTCGCCAATTTCAGCAATGATGTCCTCTAAATCCGTCGACTTTTCGTCTAAACCATCTACGCCTACCTCAAGACCGCGCAGTGCTTTCTGGAAAGACTCTTGGAAGGTCCGACCAATCGCCATCACCTCACCTACGGATTTCATTTGGGTGGTTAAGCGTGGATCTGCCTCACGGAACTTCTCAAAGGCAAAACGTGGGATCTTGGTCACGACATAATCAATGCTGGGCTCAAACGATGCTGGTGTCGCACCACCCGTAATATCGTTTTGCAACTCATCTAAGGTGTAACCCACTGCCAACTTCGCAGCCACCTTCGCAATTGGGAAGCCCGTTGCTTTCGATGCTAATGCTGATGAGCGCGAGACGCGTGGGTTCATCTCAATCACAATCATGCGGCCATCCACTGGGTTAATGGAGAACTGCACATTGGAACCGCCTGTATCAACTCCAATCTCACGCAAGACCGCAATCGATGCGTTACGCATGATCTGATACTCTTTATCAGTCAAGGTTTGTGCGGGGGCAACTGTAATCGAATCACCCGTGTGCACACCCATAGGATCTAAGTTCTCAATCGAGCAGACGATGATGCAGTTATCAGCACGATCACGCACCACTTCCATCTCAAACTCTTTCCATCCCAAGAGCGATTCTTCAATCAAGAGCTCATGCGTGGGCGACAAATCAAGGCCGCGTTTGCAAATCTCTTCAAACTCTTCACGGTTGTAAGCAATACCACCACCTGAGCCACCCATGGTGAACGATGGTCGGATCACTACTGGAAATCCTGAGCTACCGGTCTCCACCTGAATGCGCTGCTGCACAGCCAGCGCTTCCTCCATTGAGTGTGCAATTCCGGATTTAGCAGAGCCCAAACCAATCTTGGTCATGGCATCTTTAAACTTCTGGCGATCTTCTGCTTTATCAATTGCTTCAGGGGAAGCGCCAATTAACTCGCAGCCGTATTTTTTGAGCACGCCGTTGCGATGGAGATCCAAAGCGCAGTTCAGTGCTGTTTGACCACCCATCGTCGGCAATATGGCATCAGGCTTCTCAGTGGCAATAATGCGCTCGACCACTTCCCAGGTGATCGGCTCAATGTAGGTTACATCCGCCATCTCTGGGTCGGTCATGATGGTGGCTGGATTACTGTTCGCCAAAATGACACGGTAACCCTCTTCCCGCAATGCTTTGCAGGCTTGCGCACCCGAGTAGTCAAACTCACAAGCTTGACCAATCACAATTGGCCCTGCGCCAATAATTAAGATACTTTGAATATCGGTCCGCTTTGGCATTATTGAGCTCCTTTGCCAGCGGCGTTCATCAAATGAATAAATCGATCGAATAAGTAAGCAATGTCATGAGGGCCGGGCGAGGCCTCAGGATGTCCCTGAAAACAAAATGCAGGTTTATCTTTCCACGCCAAGCCTTGCAAAGAGCCATCAAATAAAGAGACGTGGGTGACACGCAAATCGTTCGGTAAGGTCTTTGCATCGACTGCAAATCCATGGTTTTGTGAGGTGATTGCCACGCGACCTGTATCCAAATCCTTGACAGGATGGTTGGCGCCATGATGGCCAAACTTCATCTTTAAGGTCTTAGCGCCTGCGGCAAGGCCCATAATTTGATGGCCCAAGCAGATACCAAAGGTGGGAATGTTTTTAGCAATGATGCTTTGTGCTGCACTAATCGCGTAATCGCACGGCTCTGGATCTCCAGGACCATTTGATAAGAAAACGCCATCGGGTTTTAAAGCCAGAACTTCTGCCACTGGTGTCTTGGCGGGCACTACGGTTAGAGCACAACCGCGCTGTGACAGCATGCGCAAGATATTACGCTTCACCCCAAAGTCATAAGCAACCACGCGTTTACTTGGGTTCTTCATCACGGCATACCCGGGCTTCCCATTCTCACCAAATAACTGCCATTCACCCTCTTGCCACTCATACGCCTTTTGCGTAGTCACGACTTGGGCTAAATCAAGGCCTGCCATACCAGCAAACGATTTAGCCAAGGCTAAGGCTCGCTTTGTAAGATGTTCCACATCATCGCCAATTTGACCAGCAACAATCGCACCCGATTGCGCGCCCCGATCACGCAAAATACGTGTGAGTTTGCGGGTATCAATACCAGCAATGCCAGGGACTTTTGCTTCTCGCAAATAATGATCGAGACTATCTTGAGAGCGGAAATTAGAAACACGTGCAGAGAGATCTTTGATGATCAGGCCGGCAGCATAGACTTGACTTGACTCTGCATCTTGAGCGTTAACACCGACATTACCAATGTGCGGATAGGTCAATGTGACCAATTGTCGGGCATAGCTGGGGTCAGTAATGATCTCTTGATAACCAGTCAATGCAGTATTGAACACTACTTCGCCACTGGTTTCACCAGAGGCACCAATACTTTGACCAGGAAAGACAGTACCGTCTGCGAGAGCTAAAACAGCTGGGGGAAAAGAAGGAAGCAAGGGCGACAAACAATCTCCAATACCCTGTTGCCGTCCAACACTTTTTGCCCCAAAAGACATACCCGAGGCTAAATTGCGGGGAGGTAAGTGTCTTTAAG
>JAIXPN010000121.1 GCA_027486235.1 Burkholderiaceae bacterium | reverse complement strand
TTAATTGCAGCAAGTTTCTCAGGATTTTTAGCTAGCTCAATTGCTAATGATTCATATTCTTCCTGAGAATGTGTGATTAATTCTGGTAATCCAATTGTATGAAGTAGGCTAGCGGCAACGCGGGATGGAAATGATTGTCCTATTCGAGTAAGGACGGGGAGGCCTGCCTTTAGTGAATCAAGTGCAGTGGTATGTGCATTGTACGGATAGGTATCTAGAAATAAATCCGCCAAACATTGGCGGGCTAAATGATCACTCATTAAATCTTCTCTCCGAGCAAATATAACCCGATCGGATGGAATGCTGCGTCGTTCAAATTCCGTTATTAATCCAGTCTGAAATTGTGGATTGTTCTCAGCAACCCAAATGACGCTATTGCCTATTTCAAAAAGAATGCGGGACCAGCTATCCAAGAGGGCAGGATTAAATTTATAAAAATTATTAAAACAGCAGAAGACAAATTTATCTTGTGGTAATCCATAGTCTTCCCTTGACAAAGTTTTAGACGAGGCTACTCTATTTGAATCATCTACCATATATGTATCAGGTAAATAAACAACTTTTTCATTGTAAAAATTCTTGTATTCCGCGGGAATAATTATTTTGTCGGCAATAATATAGTCAATAAAATCAGCTCCGAGTGTTCCAGGAAAGCCCAACCAATTTACCTGGACAGGTGCCGCACGATAAGAAAAGATTAACGGCCTACTATTTTTTGTATGACCTGATAAATCAACTGCAATATCAATTTCCAGTTCTCGAGAAAGGCGAGTCACCTCTTGATCAGAAATATCATCAACTTCAATAAATTTATCGAAAGCATTGCGTAAACGCAGATTTGTATTATCCCCGGGCGGCGACTTATGCAAGGAAAAGGCAATTACTTCAAATTGATTCCTGTTATGTAATTCAAATAGT
Organism: Burkholderiaceae bacterium; assembly: GCA_027486235.1. Classification (GTDB taxonomy): domain Bacteria; phylum Pseudomonadota; class Gammaproteobacteria; order Burkholderiales; family Burkholderiaceae; genus Polynucleobacter; species Polynucleobacter hoetzingerianus. The sequence goes on along the minus strand of JAIXPN010000121.1, from coordinate 4,439 downwards.
TGTGACGTCAAATGGGATACCGGATGATCATGAAAATCGGCTGAAAAATAACCAATTCGAATTTTCTTTCCCATTGAGCGTTTGGGAAATAGCCCTAGACTGAAATTGGATGCAGCATCTTTAGCGTAAGTATTGCTTACTTGTTGATGAAGGGCAACACCATCAACCAAAGACATTAAGGGAAGGGGATGGGTAACTTTTTTAGTTTCTTTCGTTTTGCAAAGAATTTCACCACGTATCTCATCAAAAAATGACCAATCACATATCTGCATTTTTGTATGAATACGATGACCAAGCACCCAATCAAGATCGGGATTTAGATTAATAGCCTTGTCATAATGAAAAATAGCATCATTGAAAAGTTTAATATTAGCTAATACATTAGCCTTGTTGTACCAACTCTCAGCATTTAACGGATTTAGATCTATAGCTTTTTGATAATGCGCTAGTGCCTCTTCGTAGCGGCCCAGTTCGCATAAACTATTACCTTTGTTTGACCAAGCCTCGGCGTAATTGGGCTTCAGCGAAATTGCTTTTTCATGATGGCTAAGGGCATCCTGATGGCGATTTATTTTGCTAAGGAGAATTCCTTTATTAGTCCAAACCTCTTCATAGTTTGGTTCAATTTCAATTGCACTGCTGTAGGCATTAAGTGCTTTTTCATATTCGCCTAACTCAACATAAACGTTACCCAAGTTACTGAGGGCTAGTGCATTCTTTGGAAGGTACTTTAGGGACTTAGAGAAATACTTTAATGCTTCTGAATATTGTTTTCTTTGTGCAAAAACTACTCCCAGAAGTCTTAAAACATGTGGATTATTTTTTTGTAATTTATCCGCCTGCTTTAAATATTGTTCTGCAGAATCTAAGTTAGAGTTCCTGAGCGACTCAAGTGATTTATTCAATAGGAATACGATATGTGGATTCATTCGTAAATTTTATCTGAGTGATATCCAACGGTTGTTAATATTTTTCTGATCAATTTGATATTCCTTAACATCAGGACAGCTTATTTATCGTAGAAATATTCCTATCTATTCACGATGCTTGCAATTCATCGATGAGGCAAAATAAAAGGAATTAAATGATATCCAGCAAGGTGAAATCTTTTTCAGACCAGTCTATTGCTGGACGTAGTTTGATCCAAACCAAAGTCTTACTTTCTTAGGCTATCTCTAATTTCTCTTAGCAAAATAATATCCTCGGGCGTAGGAGGAATGGGCTTTGGCACTTCGTCTTGCAGCCTGATTTTGTTAACAATTTTTACCATCTGGAAGATGACAAATGCCAGCAGGATGAAATTGATGGAGATGGTGATGAAATTGCCATAGGCAAAGATAGGGATACCTGCTCTTTTGAGGGCATCGAAGGTTCTTGGCACATTATCAGGAACGGTACCGAGCACAATAAAGAGGTTGGTGAAGTCAATCCTGCCTCCCAAGAGGGTAGAAATGAGGGGCATGACGATGTCATTGACCAATGAATCCACAATCTTGCCGAAGGCGCCACCAATAATGACGCCCACGGCCAAGTCAATGACGTTGCCTTTGACAGCAAAGGCTCTAAATTCCTTCATGATGTTTGATGCCACCAATTTCTCCTTCAAATTTCGATTGGTTTCAGCCAATCACACACTATTAAGCGGGGTAAGGGCTTTTTACCTTAAAATTGTGAGTTTGAGCAATTCACTGTACAGAACCCCGCTTTTAATAGGTAGAAGGATAGATCGTAAATGAGTGATACCCCAAAAATGGACAAAGATCGTCGCACTTGGCTAATTGCTAGCACGGCCGTTGGCGGCTGTGGTGCAGCAGCGGCCCTATACCCATTTGTTGATAGTTTTCAGCCCTCAGAGCGTGCTAAGGCGGCCGGGGCTCCTGTCGAGGTGGACATCTCTGGTATGAAGCCCGATGAGATCCGCACCGTCGAGTGGCGCGGCAAACCTGTCTGGGTCTTGCGTCGTAATCCCGACCAGGTTAAGGAGTTGGCTAAGCTAGATGGTGAGTTGGCAGATCCAAAGTCCTTGCGTGATCCCGCTGCTTTGACCCCTCCTTATGCACGTAATGAGCACCGTTCAATTAAACCCGAATATCTGGTTGTAGTTGGAATTTGCTCTCACTTAGGCTGCTCCCCAACGGCTAAATTACAAGCTGGCCCACAGCCCTCGTTGCCCAATGACTGGCCGGGCGGCTTTTTATGCCCTTGTCACGGCTCCACCTTTGATATGGCAGGCCGGGTTTATAAAAATAAGCCTGCCCCAGACAATCTAGAGGTGCCACCCCATATGTACTTGAGCGACACCACGATTTTGATTGGTGAAGACAAGAAAGCTTGAGTAATTTACTTAACTATTTAATTTATTAGCTAAACACGAATTAGGACATTGCCATGGCATTCCAAGAAATTAAAGTCCCAGAAAACGCCTCCGTAGCCCAAAAAGGCTTGGCTTGGGTTGACTCACGCTTTCCTTTAACAAAAATGTTTAAGGAGCACATGAGTGAGTACTACGCGCCCAAGAACTTCAACTTTTGGTATTTCTTTGGCTCGCTGGCCATTGTTGTTTTAGTGATTCAGATTGTGACCGGTATTTTCTTGGTCATGAACTACAAGCCAGATGCTGCTAAGGCATTTGAATCCGTTGAGTACATCATGCGTGAAGTGCCGTGGGGTTGGTTGATTCGGTATATGCATTCAACTGGCGCATCGATGTTCTTTGTTGTGGTTTATCTCCATATGTTCCGGGGCCTCATCTATGGTTCTTACCAAAAACCACGTGAGCTCATTTGGATCTTTGGCTGCTCCATATTTTTACTGTTAATGGCTGAGGCCTTCTTTGGTTACCTCTTACCCTGGGGCCAAATGTCCTACTGGGGCGCACAGGTTATTGTTAATTTGTTTGCAGCAATCCCATTAATCGGACCTGATCTTGCTTTATGGTTACGCGGCGACTACGTCGTGGGTGACGCAACCCTCAATCGCTTTTTCTCATTCCACGTGATTGCTTTGCCATTAGTATTGGTTGGCTTAGTAGCCGCCCATATTATTGCTTTGCATGAAGTAGGATCAAACAATCCAGATGGTATTGATATCAAGAACAATCTTGATGCTTCAGGTAAGCCCGTTGACGGCATTCCATTCCATCCTTATTACTCCGTGCATGACATTATGGGCTTGGGTGTGTTCTTAATGATCTTTGCAGCAATTGTGTTCTTTGCTCCTGAGATGGGTGGTTACTTCTTAGAGGCAAATAACTTTATACCAGCAGATCCATTGCAAACGCCAGCACATATAGCACCCGTTTGGTATTTCACTCCGTTCTACTCGATGCTGCGTGCCACTACAACCCCATTTTTGATTCCCCTGTGGATTTTGTGTGCAATACCCCTGGTAATGGTTATTAAAAATGCTCGGGATATTCGAGTTAAGGGTGCATCCGCAGCTATTCTTGTTGGCTTAGCTCTTGGTTTTTATTTATTTGATGCGAAGTTCTGGGGTGTCGTGATCATGGGTGGCTCCGTCGTGATCTTGTTCTTCTTGCCATGGCTCGATAAGTCTCCGGTTCGCTCAATTCGCTACCGTCCAGATTTCCACAAATACATTTATGGCGCCTTCATCATTAGTTTTGTGATCTTGGGTTACTTGGGAATTAAGCCTCCATCACCGCTTTTTGAAAAGATCTCGCAGGTTTGCACCATTTATTATTTGGCCTTCTTCTTTGCAATGCCATGGTGGAGCAAGATGGGTAAATTTAAGCCAGTGCCTGATCGCGTCACTTTTGAAGCGCACTAATCAATAAGAACAAGATAAAGATATTAGGAATTCAGATGAACTATTCTCTCAATGTGATCGGTGCTCTTAAAAAGAGTCTAGTCTTAGTTGGCACCAGCTTTTTGCTGGGAACGGCAGTTGCAGCGGGCGGTGATTTTCCACTTGACAGTGCACCAGACCGTTTAAATAACAATGCGTCACTACAAAATGGTGCCAAGATTTTTGTGAATTATTGCTTGGGTTGCCATTCTGCAATTAGTTTGCGATACAACCGTTTGCGCGACATTGGCCTTTCTGATCAGCAAATCAAAGATAACCTCATCTTGGGCGACCAGAAGGTCGGCGATTTGATGACCATCTCCATGAACCCAAAAGATGCGAAGGCATGGTTTGGTAAGGTTCCACCCGATTTGTCTGTGGAAGCTCGTGCCCGGGGTACTGATTGGTTGTATACCTATTTCCGTACCTATTACAAAGACCCAGATACCCCAACTGGCTGGAATAACTTGGTTTATCCAAACGTAGGCATGCCCCACGTTTTATGGCAACTTCAGGGTGAGCGAGCTGCTAAGTTTGAGCAGCAAAAAGACCCACACGATCCAAGCAAAACCACAAAAGTATTTAAAGGCTTTGAGCAGTTATCGCCCGGAACGATGAAGCCACAGGAATAT
>JAIXPN010000118.1 GCA_027486235.1 Burkholderiaceae bacterium | reverse complement strand
CCCCCTACGTAGAAGAACTCTACGAGTCCTACTTACTCGATCCCACATCGGTTGCGCAACATTGGCGCGATTACTTTGACAACGTTGTCCAAGTCCCTGCCGTAGATGGATCCAATGGCCGAGACATTGCCCATGCGCCAATCGTCGCATCCTTTGCAGAGCGGGCGAAGCAGGGCCCCATTAAAACAATTCAAGATTCAGCTGACTCAGAGTTGGGTCGCAAACGCGTGGCTGTTCAGCAGTTGATTGCTGCTTACCGCAACGTCGGTAATCGCTGGGCTAATTTAGATCCGCTCAAACGCACCGAGCGCCCCGATATTCCTGAGCTAAATCCATCATTCTATGGATTTAGCGATGGGGATATGGATATTGTCTTTAACACTAGCAATACCTTCTTTGGTAAAAACCAAATGACCCTGCGCGATCTATTGCAGGCTTTGCGCGAGACCTATTGCGGCACCCTTGGCGCCGAGTTTATGTATATCGCCGATCAGAAGATCAAAAAATGGTGGCAGGAGAAACTCGAATCGATTCGTTCGACCCCTAAGTTTACGAATGAGCAACGTCGTCAGATCTTAGACCGTTTGACTGCAGCTGAGGGCTTGGAGCGTTACCTGCAAGCGAAGTACGTTGGTCAGAAACGATTTTCGTTAGAGGGCGGTGATAGCTTTATTCCATGTATGGATGAGTTAATTCAGGGAGCGGGTAAGCGGGGTGTGCAAGAGATTGTGATTGGTATGGCGCACCGCGGCCGTTTAAATGTGTTGGTCAACGTGTTGGGTAAATCCCCCAAAGACCTATTTGCTGAGTTTGATCACACCGCCCCAGAGGATTTGCCAGCGGGTGACGTTAAATACCATCAAGGATTTTCCAGCGACATCTCCACCGCAGGTGGCCCGGTTCATCTATCGCTTGCATTTAATCCATCGCACCTCGAAATCGTGAACCCCGTTGTTGAGGGTTCGGCGCGCGCTCGTATGGAGCGACGCAATGATCCCAAGGGTGACCAAGTACTTCCTGTATTGGTCCATGGCGATGCAGCGATTGCTGGTCAAGGCGTGATGCAAGAAACATTGGCCTTATCAGAAGTGCGTGGTTATTCAACAGGCGGTACCGTTCATATCGTGATCAATAACCAAATCGGGTTCACAACTTCAGATCCCCGCGACTTGCGCTCCAGTCTGTATTGCACCGACATCATGAAGACCATCGACTCACCGGTCCTGCATGTCAATGGAGATGATCCTGAAGCAGTTGTGTTGGCTACTCAGTTAGCCCTGGAATATCGCACCCAGTTTAAGAAAGATGTGGCGGTTGACATTATTTGTTTCAGGAAGTTAGGTCACAATGAGCAAGATACGCCTGCGATGACCCAGCCATTGATGTATAGCATTATTGCTACGCATCCGGGTACGCGGAAGTTGTATGCGGATCGTCTTGAAGCGCAAGGTGTACTTGCCGCGGGTGCAGGTGATGAGATGGTCAAGGCATACCGTGCGGCAATGGATGCTGGTAAACAGACCTTAGACCCTGTACTCAGTAATTTCAAGGGTAAGTTTGCAGTGGATTGGTCACCATTTTTGAACAAAAAATGGACTGATCAAGCCGATACAGCAATCCCATTGACAGAATGGAAGCGTCTTGCTGAGAAGTTATCAACCCTTCCTGAAGACTTTAAACCTCATCCTCTCGTGCAGAAGGTGTATACCGATCGCGCTGCAATGGGTCGTGGTGAGATCAATGTGGATTGGGGTATGGGTGAGGCAATGGCTTTTGCCTCCTTACTAGCCAGTGGTTACCCAATTCGTTTATCGGGCGAGGATAGTGGCCGCGGTACTTTTAGTCACCGCCACTCGGTATTGCACGCTCAAAATCGTGAGAAGTGGGATACCGGAACCTACATTCCCTTGCAGCACGTTAGTAAAGATCAAGCCCCATTTACAGTTATTGATTCCATTTTGTCGGAAGAGGCCGTCTTGGGATTTGAGTATGGATATGCTTCTGCAGAACCAAACACCCTGACGATTTGGGAAGCTCAGTTTGGTGACTTTGCGAACGGTGCGCAGGTAGTCATTGATCAATTTATCGCCTCTGGTGAGGTGAAGTGGGGCCGTGTAAATGGCTTGGTGATGATGCTACCGCATGGCTATGAAGGGCAGGGGCCAGAGCACTCATCGGCTCGCTTGGAGCGCTTCATGCAATTGTGTGCGGATACCAATATGCAAGTGGTACAACCCACGACCGCATCGCAGATCTTCCACTTATTGCGTCGACAGATGATTCGGCAGTTCCGTAAGCCGCTGATCATCATGACCCCCAAATCTCTATTGCGTCACAAGGATGCAGCATCGCCCTTGATTGAATTTACCAAAGGCGAGTTTCAGACGGTGATCCCGGAGCAGGATGATTCGATTGATCCTAAATCGGTTGAGCGCGTCATTGTCTGTTCTGGCAAGGTCTATTACGACCTCGTCAAACAAAGAACGGATAAGAAATTGGAGAATGCAGCAATTGTCCGAATCGAGCAGTTGTATCCATTCCCACACAAAGCGGTTGCTAATGTCATTAAAACTTATCCCAACTTAACCGAATTGGTTTGGTGTCAGGACGAGCCACAAAATCAAGGAGCTTGGTTCTTTGTGCAACACAATTTGCTAGAGAACATGAATGAAGGAATGCGTTTGGGATATGCGGGTAGACCAGCATCGGCATCACCAGCCGTTGGTTATGCCCACTTGCACCAGAGCCAGCAAAAAGCGCTGCTCACCGCCGCATTTGGGAAGTTAAAGGGATTTGTGGTTACGAAGTAGCGACATTACCAATTAACCATCAACTCATAAACAAACTAAGTTAACTAATTTATTAATAGGACACATCATGGCCTTATTTGAAGTGAAAGTTCCCCAACTCTCTGAGTCAGTTGCCGAAGCAACTTTATTGCAATGGAAAAAGAAGCCCGGTGAGGCAGTTGCACAAGATGAGATCTTGATTGAAATCGAAACCGATAAAGTGGTGCTAGAGGTACCCGCACCATCAGCCGGCGTTCTCTCCGAGATTATTGTTGCCGATGGTGGTACCGTTGTTGCTGATCAAGTTATCGCAAAAATTGATAGCGAGGGTAAGGCAACCGTAGCTGCAGCCCCTGCTAAAGCAAGCGCCTCTGCACCAGCCGCTGCTCCTGTAGCAAGCGCTCCTTCCAAGGGTGCGGTTGCTGCACCATCTGCTAGTAAGCTGATGGCTGAAAATAATCTCAACGCATCCCAAGTTTCTGGAACGGGGCGTGATGGTCGCGTAACGAAGGGCGATGTTCTGCAAGCGGTTGCCGGAGGTGCCAAATCAACGCCTGCATCATCACCATTACCAATGTCGAGCCTCTCTCTTGGTGAGCGTACTGAAGAGCGTGTGCCGATGACGCGTCTGCGTGCACGCATTGCTGAGCGTTTGTTGGAGTCTCAGGCAAACAATGCCATTTTGACCACCTTTAATGAGGTCAATATGGCGCCTGTGATCGCAATGCGCACCCGCTATAAAGATACGTTCGAGAAAACTCACGGCGTTAAATTGGGATTCATGTCTTTCTTTGTGAAGGCAGCTACGTACGCTCTTAAGAAGTATCCGATTCTCAATGCGTCAGTCGATGGAAACGATATCGTTTATCACGGCTACTTTGATATTGGCATCGCAGTAAGCTCGCCACGCGGTTTGGTTGTGCCGATTTTGCGTAATGTGGATCAAATGACATTGGCAGAGATTGAGAAGCAAATTGCTGATTACGGTAACAAGGCCCGCGAAGGTAAATTGAGTATTGAAGAGTTAACCGGTGGCACGTTCTCGATTTCAAATGGTGGTGTATTTGGCTCAATGCTTTCAACCCCCATCATTAATCCTCCACAGTCTGCCATTTTGGGGATTCATGCGACCAAGGAGAGACCGGTTGTTGAGGATGGTCAGATTGTGATTCGGCCAATTAACTATTTGGCTCTCTCGTATGACCACCGCATTATCGATGGTCGTGAAGCCGTGTTGGGCCTAGTGGCAATGAAAGAGCTATTAGAAGACCCCGCTCGTTTACTGCTTGATCTGTAAGGAGTAGAACATGAGTCAAGTATTTGATGTGCTAGTGATTGGAGCTGGCCCTGGCGGATATATTGCTGCAATTCGAGCGGCGCAGCTTGGCTTTAAGGTTGCCTGTGCCGAAGCCAATCCGTATGCTGATCCCAAAGGGGAGCCGCGCTTAGGTGGTACCTGTCTGAACGTGGGTTGCATCCCCTCGAAAGCATTATTGGCATCTTCGGAGGAGTTCGAGAAAATCGGTCATCACGTTGCTAATCACGGGATCTCAGTGGGCAATGTCAGCATTGATATCAAAAAAATGTTGGCGCGCAAAGATGAGATTGTGACCAAGATGACCGGTGGTATCAATTTCTTATTTAAGAAGAATAAAGTCACTTCCCTTAAGGGTCATGCCTCATTTGTGGGCAAAGGAGCGGATGGCTATCAAATTAAGATTGCTGGCAAAGATGCTGGCACCGTTAGCGCTAAGAATGTCATTATTGCGACCGGCTCGAAGGCGCGTCATTTACCAGGCATACCGGTGGATAACGTGTTGGTGTGTGATAACGAGGGTGCGCTCCAGTTTGATTCTCTACCAAAACGCCTAGGCGTGATTGGTGCGGGTGTGATCGGTTTAGAACTTGGTTCAGTATGGCGACGCGTTGGCTCGCAGGTTACTGTGCTTGAGGCCTTGCCCACTTTCCTTGGCGCTTGTGACGAAGGTATTGCGAAGGAAGCGAAAAAGATTTTTACCAAGCAAGGGCTTGATATGCACCTTGGTGTCAAGATTGATAGCGTTAAGACCGACAAGAAGGGTGTTGTAGTTGCCTATCAAGATAGCACTGGCAAACCCCAGAAATTAGAGTGTGATCGCTTAATTGTTTCCGTAGGCCGTGTACCTAATACCGAAGGACTTAACCTAGACGCCGTTCAGATTAAGACCGATGAGCGTGGCTTTATACCCATCAATGACCATACTTGCGCTACTGCAGCGCCGGGTATTTATGCGATTGGCGATGTGGTCCGCGGCCCGATGTTGGCTCATAAAGCAGAGGATGAGGGAGTCTTGGTCGCGGAGTTGCTGGCAGGGCAAAAGCCGCACATTGATTACAACTGCATTCCATGGGTAATTTATACCGACCCAGAAATTGCTTGGGTCGGCAAAACAGAACAGCAGTTAAAAGCTGAGGGTCGTTCGTATAAGGCAGGCCAGTTCCCATTTATGGCCAACGGCCGTGCCTTGGGAATGGATCGTGCAGACGGCTTTGTGAAGATCCTGGCCGACACAAAGACGGACGAGGTACTTGGGGTTCATATTATTGGCCCCAATGCTTCCGATCTGATTGCGGAGGCGGCCTTAGCGATGGAGTTCAAGGCGGCAGCAGAAGATATTGCTCGCGTTTGTCATCCACACCCCAGCTTATCTGAGGTGATGCGCGAAGCAGCTTTAGCTACGGATCAACGCGCTCTTAATATGTAAGTTGAAAGTCGCTGACTTTTATCATCAAGAGTGCCTAGCGCGCGGCTATCAAACAGATCCTGCGCAAGAGCAAGCCATTGTTCGTTTACAACAATGTGAAGATCAATGGGTTGCTTATAAAGAAATCCGTAGTAATGCTCTGACCAAGAAACTTTTCCACCCCGAGTTGCCCAGAGGCGTTTATCTCTGGGGCGGAGTTGGTAGGGGCAAATCGTTTTTGATGGATTGCTTTTATGAAGCATCCCCAGTCACCAAAAAGATCCGAATCCATTTTCATGAGTTCATGCGTGAGGTCCATCGGGAGCTGCATGAGCTCTCAGGTTTATCCGATCCGCTGGATGAGCTAGCAAGACGCATCTCAGAGCGCTATCGCCTAATTTGTTTTGATGAGTTTCATATTAACGATATTGCCGACGCGATGATTATGTATCGCTTACTCAAGGCTTTGTTTATTGATCGCGTGCAGTTCATTATGACCTCGAACTATCGCCCTGATCAGCTTTACCCAAATGGTTTACACCGGGATCGTCTGTTGCCTGCTATTGAACTTCTTGAGCAGAAATTAGATGTTTTGAACGTGGACGCTGGAAGTGATTATCGCCAGATGCAGATGACACGTATTCAGGCTTACTTGTATCCATTGAGCGTAGAGAACGATAAAAAATTAGATGATTACTTCCATAACCTCATTGGAAAGCAAATTGAGTCGTCAAATCCTGTTCTAAGAATTGAATCGCGTGAGATCCGCGCCCTTCATTTAGCTGAGGGGGTAGTGTGGTTTGATTTCCAAACCTTATGTGGTGGACCTCGTTCCCAAAACGATTATTTGGAGATTGCAAATACCTTTCATACTGTTATTTTGTCGGGTGTGCCATATATGCCTCCTAGACTCACCAACGAGGCCCGGCGCTTTATTTGGCTAATCGACGTTCTGTATGATCACCGCGTTAAATTGATCCTGTCGGCCGAGCTTCCCCCGGATCAGCTTTATACCGAGGGACAGGTTGCCGGCGAATTTGCACGAACCGTATCCCGCTTAATTGAGATGCAATCCCGAGAGTACATTGAATCCCCCCGTCGCCTCATTAATGCTCAACTGACCTAAAATAGGGGTATGAGCTTAAACCTGCCGCTAAACGCTGATTTACATTGCCACTCGATCGTATCCGATGGGACACTGACCCCGGAGGAATTGGCATTGCGCGCACATAAAAATGGCGTTCAGCTCTGGGCACTAACCGATCACGATGTCTTAGGTGGGCAGGAGCGCGCTCGTCTCGCTGCTGAGAACTTGGGCATGAACTATCTATCCGGTGTGGAGATTTCAATTAGTTGGATGAACCAAACGATCCATATTGTTGGTCTTGGGGTTGATCACACGAATGCCACTCTTGAAGAAGGCTTACGTGCCACGCGTGACGGTCGTGAAGAACGGGCGCGCCAAATGGCAGCCCAGCTCGATCAGATTGGCATCAAAAATAGTTATGAGGGTGCTTTGCATTTTGCTGGTAACCCTGAGCTAATTGCGCGGACCCACTTTGCCCGTTTCTTAGTTGAAAAAAAAGTGTGCAGCAATATGGACGAGGTCTTTCGGAAGTATCTAGTGGCGGGTAAGCCGGGTTATGTATCCCATCGTTGGGCTAGCCTTGATCAGGCCGTGGCATGGATTCGTGGTGCGGGCGGCGAGGCCGTGATTGCACACCCAGGACGATATAAGTTAAATGCGATGCAAATGGACGAGCTGTATTCACGTTTTAAGGATCTTGGCGGAGCTGGTATCGAGGTTGTGACGGGAAGTCATAGCCCCGACCAGTACCAAACGTATGCCACAGTGGCTCAGCGCTATGGCTTTATGGCATCGCGCGGTTCAGATTTTCATGATCCACACGAGAGTGATATTGATCTGGGTAATCTTCCGCTCCTACCAGAGCACTTAAAACCAATTTGGTCAGTCTTTCATTAAATAAGCGACAATCCTGCTATGTTTGCTGAACGTGTTCTTTCTGGCATGCGCCCAACGGGTGCATTGCATTTGGGCCATTACCATGGGGTCTTAAAAAACTGGGTTCGTCTCCAAGCCGAATACCCATGTTTCTTCTTTGTGGCTGACTGGCACGCCTTAACAACTCACTATGAGACCCCAGAGGTCATTCAAGAATCCGTTTGGGAGATGGTGATTGATTGGTTAGCCGCTGGCGTGGATCCAAACCAAGCAACCCTGTTTATTCAGAGTCGAGTCCCCGAGCATTCTGAACTCTTCTTATTACTTGCGATGGGCACACCATTGGGATGGCTTGAGCGTGTACCCACCTATAAAGATCAGATTGAGAAGCTAAAGGAAAAAGATTTGCAAACCTATGGCTTCTTGGGCTATCCACTGCTCCAAGCGGCTGACATCCTGATCTATCGGGCTTTACATGTTCCGGTAGGCGAAGATCAAGTTCCCCATGTGGAGATGACCCGCGAGGTTGCGCGGCGATTTAATTATCTTTACGGGCGCGAACCCGGTTTTGAAGAAAAGGCTTTAGAGGCAGTTAAAAAGTTAGGCAGCAAGCGAGCTAAGTTGTATGCAGAGTTGCGCACTGCTTATCAAGAGCGGGGTGAAGACGAGGCCTTGTTGCAGGCACAAGCGATGTTACAAGAATCGCAAAGTTTGTCGATGGCCGATCGTGAGCGTCTTTTTGGCTACTTAGAAGGGGCGCGCAAAATTATTTTGGTTGAGCCGCATGCCTTACTTACATCGGCATCGCGTATGCCCGGCTTGGATGGACAAAAAATGTCCAAGTCCTATAGCAATACCATTAGCATTCGTGAGAAGCCGGAAGAGGTTATTCGTTTGGTTCGCACCATGCCAACAGATCCCGCCCGCGTGCGGCGAACTGATCCCGGAAACCCTTCGAACTGTCCCCTTTGGCAGTTCCATCAGGTCTACTCTGATCAAACCACAAAAGATTGGGTTGAGAAGGGTTGTAAATCCGCTGGGATCGGATGTTTGGATTGCAAACAACCTGTAATTGATGCCATTTTGCGTGAGCAACAACCGATGTTTGAGCGAGCGCAGCAGTATTTGGATGACCCCAGCCTGTTACGCTCGATTATCGCAGACGGCTCTGATAAAGCCCGTAAGGTAGCGCAAGAGACCATGCGGGATGTGCGTGAGGCTATGGGCCTCGACTTTGATTAACGATAGCTTGTAGTGCACGCACAGCTCGACGCAGTTTCTTCTTGGGTTAAACAGTATTGCGGACTTATTGTCCCCCAAGGTAGAGTTTTGGATCTTGCCTGTGGCGGTGGTCGTCATGCGCGCTATTTAGCGGATCAGGGTTATGCAGTTTTTGCAGTTGATCGCGATCTAGACTCGCTTGCCAAAATTCAGCATCCAGCTATCACTGCCGCGCAGATCGATCTCGAAGCTGAACATTGGCCAATTCCAGTGTCTGAGTTTGGGCTCTGGAACGCCATCATTGTGACCAACTATTTATATCGCCCTTATTTGGATCTTTTGCCAAGCTTGCTAGAAGAGGGCGGTATTTTGCTCTACGAGACCTTTGCTGAAGGTAATGCTGAGTTCGGCAAACCCTCCAACCCAGATTTTTTACTGCGCCATGGCGAGTTATTGGATTTAGCCCAAAAACACTGCCTCCATGTTGTAGCCTATCGGGACGTTTATGTAGAAAGCCCCAAACCAGCTATGGTTCAAGGCCTCTGTGCAAGCCGTGGAGAGCCAAAAATACGCCTTCCGTTACAATTTCAGGCTTAAGAACAAGATCTGATTTGTACCCAATAATCCATGACCCAATCCATGATGACCGGTAGCATGGTTGCGATTGCAACCCCAATGCATGAAGATGGTAGCCTTGACTATCCTGCTCTGCGCTCCTTGCTCGATTGGCATGTGGCCGAAGGTACCGATGCGATTGTCATTGTGGGTACCAGTGGTGAGTCGCCTACGGTATCGGTTGAAGAACATTGTGAGTTAATTCGGGTTGCAGTGGAGCAAATTAAGGGTCGGATTCCAGTAATTGCTGGAACTGGCGGTAATTCGACGCGCGAGGCAATTGAACTAACTGAGTTTGCAAAAAAGGTTGGTGCCACTGCGAGTTTGCAAGTGGTGCCGTACTACAACAAACCGACGCAAGATGGGATGTACGCGCACTTTAAGACCATCGCTGAACGGGTAGATCTACCCGTTATTTTGTACAACGTACCTGGTCGCACGGTTGCCGATTTATCGAATGACACCACTATTCGTTTGGCTCAAGTCCCAGGCGTTATCGGTATTAAAGATGCAACAGGTAATTTGGAGCGCGGCTCTTTCCTGCTGGCTGAACTCAAGAGTAAAAAGCTCGATCATTTTGCTGTGTACTCGGGTGACGATTTGACCGCATTATTTCTGATGTTGATGGGTGGTCATGGCAATATTTCCGTGACCGCGAATGTGGCGCCTCGCCTCATGAGTGATCTGTGTCAAGCTGCAATTGCAGGAGATGCAATGAGGGCGCGTGCCATTCAGTATCAATTGCTAGCGGTTCACAAGATGATGTTTATAGAGGCCAACCCCATTCCGGTAAAGTGGGCTTTGCATCAAATGGGCAAAATGCAGTCCGGGATTCGTTTACCATTGACCCCGCTCAGTCCAGCCTTGCGGGAGCCATTAAAGCAAACCCTGCAACACGCTGGATTGCTATGAGCTTTTTTCTAGGCACACGAGGTCTAATGCGTTCTGTAATTCAAACTTCAGCTATCTCTTTGCTTGTAATCGGTTTAACTGCTTGCAGTAGCTTTAGCAGCATGACCTCAAACGACAAAGTTGATTACAAAAAGCAAGGTGAGGTCCGCGGTCCTAATTTAGCCTTGCCGCCCGACTTAATTGCTGCTCAGTCTGATCGCCGTTTTATTGTGCAAGACGGCACTGCAACCATGTCAGAGTACAGCCAGGCTGTAAAAAAATCTGCGCAGATGCGCAGTAATGTGCTCACTGGTATTCCTGGTATGAAGATTGAGCGAGATGGCGAGAAACGGTGGTTGGTTGTGGACAAATCGGCTGCTGATCTATACCCTCAGGTGAAGGATTTTTGGCAGGAGAATGGTTTTTTATTGGTGATTGATTCGCCCTCTACCGGAATTATGGAAACGGATTGGGCTGAGAACCGCGCTAGGATTCCTCAAGATATTATCCGTAGGACTTTAGGCAGGGTTCTGGATTCCGCTTATGACTCTGGCGAACGCGATAAGTACCGAACCCGTCTTGAGGTACAAAAACCCGATGTGACTGAGATTTACATTACGCACAAAGGCGCAATTGAGACCCCGGTTAAGGATGGCTCTGGTGCGATGATTACTACTCAGTGGATGGTTCGCCCAACTGAACCTGAGCTAGAAGTTATTTTCCTGACCCGTCTGATGGAGCGCTTGGGAATGACTCAAGAGCAGGCCAAAGCTCAGATTGCCCAGTCCAATAATGTGCCCAATACTCCCAAGGCGCGTTTAATTGAGGAGGGCCCGACAACACGTATTGAGATGGCTCTTAGTTTTGATCGGGCTTGGCGTGATATTGGTCTAGCATTGGATCGCTCTAACTTCACGGTAGAAGATCGCGATCGCTCTAAGGGTATTTATTTTGTTCGCTATGTCAATCCAAAAGAATTGGGTGATGGCAGAAGTTGGTTTGGTCGTACCTTTGGTAAGAGTAATGATGCGGATAAAAAGGCCAAACTATATCGCGTTGTAGTGCAAAGCAAAGGCGAGAATCAGATTAATGTTTTTGTTCAAAACGCCGATGGCAAGCCTGAGAACACTTCAACCGCTAATCAGCTCTTAACTACTTTAGATCGGCAGCTGATAAAGTAAAAAAGTAATTTCGGGAAATAAAAAAAGGCGCTCAATGAGCGCCTTTTTTATTCCAGCAACAGAATTACTTCTTAGCTGGGGCAGCTGGAGCAGCTGCAGGAGCGGCTGGGGCAGCAGCAGGAGCAGCACTGTCAGCTGGTTTAGCGTCAGCAGCAGGAGCGGCTGGAGCTGCAGGAGCAGCAGCAGGCTTAGCTTCTTCTTTCTTACCGCAAGCAGACAAAGCAACGGCCAACATAGCGGCCAAGAGGAGTGACTTCTTCATTATTTATTTCCTTTAAATTAAAGACGATTTACATCAATTACCGGTAATTGCTGTAAGACTTAAAGAGTGAAACCTTTGGGTAAACCCTCATTAAATCCAATTGGAATTATAGCAATCCATTGACTCAGCATTGACAGGAACTAGCCTCCTTACAGTGCGGACTCGAATATCAACCAACCGGAGCAGTAGGCCTCATACAAAGAGTTCTCCTCCAATAATTGCTTAGTTCTCAGAGAGCGTCCATTTGTATTCACAAGAGCTGGAGAAGACCTTTTTAAGTCCTTATTTCTGCTTGAGTTTTTATTGAGAACTCGCCCTGGGGCTAAGCAATGTTCTTTTGCTAACTCCTGCCAGGCTAGGCAGATATGCGCATCCTGCCCTCGGGATACTTCTTCTCCATTACAAAACACCATTTCCTGCCACATCAAGAGGCGTGTTTGGGGATGGGGAACTAAGCTCCTGGAGGCGAGAGCCTGCCAGAACGCCTTGGGACTTAGGGGATTTTGTGGGCCATCAAAAATAGCGTGTGGCTTAGGTTCGCTAAGGTAAGCGCCAATGCCTGGCATATAGTTTTTACCCCGATCTAATGTGAGTCTTCTAAGTTGCCTCTCTATTTCATTCTCTAGCTGCCTTGGCAGAACCCCGGGAGAGTGCGTTGCCTCTTGGTGAGGATCAGCATAGATACTTGCTAGTTGAGGATTGTCCTCAAGGGATTCAGCAAGGCGCCACAGACCTTCTTGGAGTAATTCCCGAAAGGTGGGGGAACGAAAACCTACCGACCATGTTTGACATCCTGAATCAAGGGCAATTCCCTCATGAGCGGTATTGGGGGGAAGATACAGCAAATCACCTGGTTCTAAGACCCAATCCTCCTCAGGTTTAAATCGAGATAGGATCTTGAGGGGAAGATCCTCACGCAGAGATAGATCCGCTTGGGAGGATATTTTCCAGTGACGCCTGCCTTCCATCTGGATTAGAAAGACATCATAGGAATCAACATGGGGGCCAACACCTCCGCCTACGCTAGCAATGCTGATCATCAAATCATCTAGGCGTGCATCTGGAATAAACCGAAACCAGGACAAGACATTTGCAGCGGCTGGGTGTCGTGCTTCCACGCCTTGAATCAGCAGGGTCCAATCCTTCTTCTGTAGGGATGGTATTTGTTTTCTCGTAAAAGGCCCATGATCCAGTTGCCATGGCTTGGCCCTGACCAATCGCGCCTCGCTATGACCATCGCAGGCAAATCCAAATAGTGCTTGGGCGGAAATGGGGCTTTTTAGGCTTTGTCCTTGGGCCTTAGCTAGAGCAAAGCTGGGAATTGCTTGCCGAACCAAAAGAGGGCGCTTATGCCAATAGTCCCGCATGAAGACGGTTGGACTTCGATGGCCTAAAAGGGCCCATGGCTCCTCCAGGGGAAGCCGGGCTGGGGCCCGTGGTGCCTGAAAGATCGAATTGGTCTTAGTCAAGTAAAATACCTCTAATCAGGAAATGCATCGCTATGAAGATTGAAAAAAATACCATCGTATCCCTCCGTTACAAACTCAGCGATGCTCAAAACAATATTATCGAAGAACCCGATACCTTGATGGTATACCTTCATGGTGGGTATGCTGGAACCTTTCCTAAGATCGAGAGTCTGCTCGATGGTAAAGATATTGGTTATGAGACCACGGTGCAACTTGAGCCACAGGATGCCTTTGGTGACTATGACCCTAATTTACTAAAGATTGAGCCGCGTGATCGTTTTCCTGAACCCCTTGAGATCGGTATGCAATTTGAGGGAGTTCCTGAGGAACTTTCTGCTGACGAGCAAGTTGATGAGGATGAGGAAGAAGACGACTCTGACTGCGATGAGGAGGGTGATACCTTAATTTATACCGTCACCGACCTGGCAGATAAACAAGTGGTTTTGGATGGCAATCACCCCCTGGCTGGAATGGCGCTGCGTTTTTGGTTGCAGGTTGAAGATGTTCGTCAGGCGACTGATGATGAGATCGCAAATCAGCATCCGCACAGTGAAGATGGCTTCGGCTTAGACCTTGCTGACGAAGATGATCTTGATGATCTCGATCTCAACGGTCCTGGATCGCAGGGATCTGGCTCAAGCACCAGAACCTTGCATTAAAACTTAGCTACTCTTTCAGTAACTGCTTGATCGCATCAAGTTCCCGCTTGGTCTCTTGATGGGCCAGTTCATTACTCGCTTGACCACCTAGTTTTGAGATAGCCTCCTCGAGCGCCTTAATTTTATTTTCTTGTTCGATCGTTGCATCAATCAAACTCTTTAGGGCCAGTGACACTGGATCATCTGCATTTGGTGTAATGCCATATGCAGAAAAACTCGCCTTACTTGTATCACTAGCATCTTTGGGGAGGTCGGGATGCAAAATACGCGCCGGCACACCAACAGCGGTTGCTCCCGCCGGAATCTCTTTAAGTACGACTGCATTCGATCCAATGCGAGCGCCATCACCTAC
Organism: Burkholderiaceae bacterium; assembly: GCA_027486235.1. Taxonomy (GTDB): domain Bacteria; phylum Pseudomonadota; class Gammaproteobacteria; order Burkholderiales; family Burkholderiaceae; genus Polynucleobacter; species Polynucleobacter hoetzingerianus. Next base: position 9,639 of record JAIXPN010000118.1, on the reverse strand, counting down.
CGTAAATCCACCTAGGACCTTGGCGCCTGCGCTAACTACCACCCCTTTACCTAAGGTAGGGTGACGCTTCACCCCTTTGTAGAGAGAGGTGCCTCCAAGAGTGACCCCTTGATAGATCGTGGTGTCATCACCTATTTCGGCGGTCTCGCCAATCACGATACCCAAGCCATGATCCAGAAAAACTCGTCTCCCAATCCGTGCGCCGGGGTGGATCTCGATGTTGGTTAGAAAGCGTGCTACAGAAGCCAAAAACCGCGCAGGCCATTTCAGACCAATATTCCACAGGGCGTGATTGAGGCGATGCAGCCAAATGGCATGTAAGCCAGGGTAGCACGTGATGACCTCGAGACGATGCCGCGCAGCGGGATCGCGCGCAATAATCGCATCAACGTCTTCGAATAATGAGTTCAACATCCCAATAGTGTAATGGGATGGCGCTATTTCCTCAGGATCATCTGTTTGGCAATCCCACGCAGAAGATCAATTTCTTCCTTCCGCAGCCGACTTCTAGCAAATAACGCCTGCAAGCGTGGCATCAGTTTCTTGGGATTATTAGGATTTAAGTAACCAATCGCTTCAAGACCTGCTTGCCAGTGCTCCAGCATTGCTGCAACGGCAATCGGATCGGCAAGCTCATCGGAGTCCTCAACCAAGGCGGAGGGTTTGCCACCCTGCAGAAGGGCTTGGCGTAAACCAAAGGCACAGACCATTACTGCTTGAGACAGATTAAGCGATGGGTACTCAGGGTTTGCCGGCAAGTAAACCCGATGGGTGCAGAAAGCAAGATCTTCGTTCTCCAGGCCAGTTCGCTCAGGACCAAAGACCAAGGCAACCGATTGATGGTTGATTAACGAATCGAGCAAAAGATCTAAACCGCCATCCCAATCCAGGGCGGGTGGGCCAAATTCACGATCACGACTGGTTAAGCCAAGCACTACTTTGCATTCGCTCAGTGCTTCTGAGAGAGATTGGCATACAGCCGTCTTTGCGAGGACGTCGCTCGCGCCACTTGCCAAAGCAATTGCTTCGGGATCCTGGTGCATTTCATTCTGGCGTGGTCGAACAAGTTGTAGGTGCTCAAAGCCCATCGTTTTAAGGGCTCGAGCAGTCGAGCCCACATTGCCGGCATGGCTAGTTTCTACAAGGATCCAGCGTACTTGATCGCAATGTGTGGAAAACGAATTTTTGGTCATCACGTTCAATTCGATTAAAATGGAGATATTCCGCTAGGGAATTAACAAAGTTAGTTCTTGCAATAGATGCCAGTGTAAGTAATTTCAGAGCTCTTTGCTGTGCCGACCTTGATGATCTTCTAGCTTGTTCTTATTTAATTTGTCCACCGATTATGCACCCCATGTTAAACGTGGCCGTGAAGGCCGCCCGCCGTGCCGCAACGATTATTAATCGCGCCTCCCTCAATTTGGAGCGTTTGCAAATCGATCGCAAGCAACACAATGATTTTGTGACCGAGGTGGACAAAGCAGCTGAAGAAGCCATCATTGAGACCCTAAGTGAGGCCTACCCAAACCATGGGTTCTTAGCTGAAGAGTCGGGTGAGCTCGCTAGCAATGCAGATCATATTTGGATCATTGATCCACTCGACGGCACTACTAACTTTATCCACGGTTACCCGCAATATGCGGTTTCAATCGCACTGTCGGTCAATGGCGTCATCCATCAGGCGGTGGTTTATGACCCCAATCGTGATGAGTTATTTACTGCGACCAAGGGTAGTGGGGCATATGTCGATCGTCGACGCCTACGCGTGGCCGAACAAATTAAATTAGAAAATGCCTTGATCGGTACGGGATTTCCGTATCGCCATGATCAAGATGTTGATCATTACCTCAAAATCTTTGCCGACATGACCCGTCAATGTGCCGGCTTGCGCCGACCTGGTGCTGCTTCATTAGATCTAGCCTATGTCGCCGCGGGGCGTTACGACGGATTCTTTGAGAGCGAGTTAAAACCGTGGGATATGGCGGCAGGCGCTTTAATTATTACTGAGGCCGGTGGTCTTGTGGGCAACTACCGTGGGGAAGAAGGCTTTTTGCAGAGCGGTGAGATTATGGCTGCAAACCCTCGCATCTTTGCCCAGATGGCTCAGGTCTTGGGTAAATACTCGCGCAGCTAATTAGCTAGACTTCACCAGGTCAATGTAGCGGACGCCGTTGGTGTCAATGCGCAGGGCACTTGCTTTAGGTAAAACGGTTTCGGGGTGATCTAAATCCCAATCGGATAAGACCCAGCGTTGCCATTCCTTATTACCCATACTCTCGTGATGTCGGGCAGGAAGGTGCGTATGACCATGGATCAGACGCTCCGAGCCATAAGAGCCCATTAAATTGGCGCAGGCCATCAAGGTAACATCGCCTTTGAAGCGAGCCATCTCGGGCGTATAGCGGGTTGCGCGGTCATATTTAGCGGTACTGTTACTGCGGAGGGTTTGGGCAATGCCGCGACGCCATTGCAACGGCAAACGCAGGAAGAGCTTTTGCAACCAAGGCTTGCGCACCCATCGCCGAAAGACCTGATAACCAAGATCGTTCGTACAGAGCGCATCACCATGACTAATCACCCATTCATCTCCAGCAATCATCACCTTTGATGGGTCGGGCAATAAGGTCATTCCCGATTTGCTAATGAACTGATCGCCAATCAGGAAGTCGCGGTTACCATGAATGTAATACGTTTTGGTTTTACTCGATAAGTTTGTTAGTGCACGCAAAACCTCTTGTTGGAAGGGTGAACGAGCTCCAGCATCATCACCCACCCAGTACTCAAAAAGATCACCCAAGATAAATACAGCATCTACTTGATTGGTTTCTTTTTCAACGAAGTCAAAGAAACGCTGCGCCGTTAACGGCATTGACGGAGTCAAATGCAGATCGGAGATCAGTAGGGCGCTAGCGTGTTCTTGCATACTTTTACTCTTCGAGAACGCTGGCCTTCTCAATCACGATGTCTTCAGTGGGAACATCTTGATGGTAACCCGCATTACCGGTACGAACTTTTTTGATCTTCTCAACCACATCCATACCCTTGCTCACCGAACCAAAGACTGCGTAGCCCCAGCCTTGGGGGGTTGGAGCACTATGGTTCAAGAAATCATTGTCATTCACATTAATAAAAAACTGTGCTGTTGCAGAATGCGGATCACTGGTACGCGCCATGGCAATCGACCCAGTTACATTCTTTAAACCATTGTTGGCCTCGTTCTCAATCTCAGCCATCGTGGGTTTTTGTTTCATACCAGGGGTCATGCCGCCACCTTGGATCATAAAATTATCAATCACACGATGAAAGATCGTGCCATCGTAATGACCACTTTTGACATAGGCTAAAAAGTTTTCAACAGTTTTGGGGGCTTTAGCAGCATCCAATTGCAAGGTGATATCGCCATGATTGGTTTTGAGTAATACGCTTGGCATAAAGAACTTTCTTATGGTTTAGGGGTTACAGAACTTGGTTTATTGCTTGGCTTTGCCGTCGGATTAAGGATTTCCTTAATCGCCTTGGCGCGCAGGCCATATTCTCGCTGATTGGGTTGAAGCTTGCTGGCACTGAGGTAATTTGTTTCACTCAGGCGCAAATACACCTCGGCTAAATTACCTTGTGCAGTTACATAGTCTGGACGTAACTTCAAAGCCAGTTCCAGATAATCGCGCGCCTCAATCCATTTACCTTGATTAGCAGCTAAGGCTGCTAAATTGTTATACGGCTCAGGTAACTCCGGAAACTGCTGAGTGATCTCCACCCAGGTTTTCTTGGCAGACTCAAAATCACGTAACTCGATCTGTAGACGGGCTTTGACAAACCGTAATTGCACATTGCGTGGCGACTTAACCAATGCGGCATCGATGGCTTTGATGGCATCAGCAAACTTTCGTTCTTTTATTAGTTTCTCAATGTGTGTAGGAATAGCATTTTTTACTACTGGATCAGGCTCGATGATCAAGAACGATAAAAAGGGTACTGCGATCGATTCAGATAATTGAGTATTCGAAATCCCCGGGTTCTGATTGTTGCTCATCCGGGGTGGGTCGGTTGGACCATATCCTCCTAGATAAGGCTGGGGAGCGACCCCAGGGGTCGCCATAGGAGTTTGATTGGTGGATGGAGGAGTAGTGGAGCAGCCGCTGAGGCCCAGAATGCTAATGCTCATCAGCAGTCCCATGATCGATGGAACTAAGCGAGGGTGGCGCTGGGATGAAGTCATTGCAAGAAGATCGCTAAAAGGGTGCTTGATTGGATATACTCGTCAGTCTAACAAATTCGTGTTTCATTCACCCAAAGCCTTCGAAAGCACCTCTAACTGAGTAAGCCCAACCATGCTGTCAATCTACAACACCCTATCGCGTAACAAGGAGATCTTTAAACCGATCATTCCTGGTAAGGTGCGGATGTATGTATGCGGCATGACCGTCTATGATTTTTGTCATCTAGGACATGCTCGGGTCATGATCGTATTTGATATGGTCGTGCGTTGGTTGCGCGCCAGTGGCTATGAGGTGAACTATGTGCGCAACATCACCGATATTGATGACAAGATAATTCAGCGCGCGCTTGAGAACAAAGAGCCGATTGCTGCTCTAACCCAACGCTTCATTGATGCGATGCATGCGGATGCCAAGATCCTCAATTTGCTGCCTCCTGACCATGAGCCTCGTGCCACTCAATATATATCTCAGATGCAGGGGATGATTGGACGCTTGATTGATCAGCAAATGGCATATCAAGCAGAAGATGGTGATGTGAACTATGCCGTGCGCCAGTTTCCAAGCTATGGCAAGTTGTCGGGCAAATCGATTGATGAGCTCAATGCCGGCGAGCGGGTTGCTATTGGTAGCGGTAAGCGTGATCCCCTTGATTTTGTGCTCTGGAAATCCGCCAAGCCTCAAGAGCCAAGTGATACCCGCTGGTCATCACCTTGGGGTGATGGTAGGCCAGGCTGGCATATTGAATGTTCTGCTATGTCCTGTGAGCTCCTAGGTCAGCATTTTGATATTCATGGGGGAGGCGCTGATTTGCAGTTCCCGCACCATGAGAACGAAATTGCGCAGAGTGAAGGCGCTATTTATGGATCTAATCCAGTCACCAAACCCTTTGTGCAGTATTGGATGCATAACGGGCACATTCGGGTGAACCAAGAGAAGATGTCCAAATCTTTGGGCAACTTTTTTTTGATTCGTGATGTCTTACAGCAATTTGATCCTGAAGTCGTACGCTTCTTTATGTTACGGGCCCACTACCGCAGTCCGATTAATTACTCGGATAGTCAATTAGAGGAAGCAAGAACGGGTCTAGTGCGTCTATATACAGCTATTCATCAGTCCAACATTCAAGATGCTGATGCGTTTGTACCAAATGCGCAATGGGCACAGCGCTTTAGCGATGCCATGAATGACGATTTCAATACCCCAGAAGCGATTGCTGCTTTATTTGACCTCGCCACTGAAATCAATAAAGCAGATGATCTCAAGACAAAGCAGGATCTCGCACTGACCCTTAAACACCTGGCGGGCATGATTGGTTTATTGCAACGTCCACCCAATGATTTTCTGCAAAGCGGTACACCACACACTGGCTTGAGCCCCCAGCGTATTGAGGAGCAAATTGCTGCACGACAGGCCGCCAAGCTTGCTAAGAACTTTGCAGAGGCAGATGCAATTCGGGAGCGTTTACTCAAAGACGGAGTAATTTTGGAAGACAAGCCGGGTGGTACGGTTTGGCGCCGTGCCTAAGAAAATCATGCCAAATACAAAAGGTACCAGTAAGCCCGTTGCGGTTAAAAAGCGCAAGGTCACTATGAGTTCGCCAACATATTGGCAAGAGGCGTGTAGCGAACTGATGAAGCAAGATCGTATCTTGCGTAAGCTGATTCCTAAATATGGTGAAGGGATCCTGGGGAGCAGAGGTGATGCGTTCACAACCTTGGCGCGCTCGATCGTTGGTCAACAAATTTCAGTGGCCGCCGCACAGTCGGTCTGGAATCGTACCTTGGAGACCTTAGGGCATGAGGTTACACCAGCACAGGTCCTCAAAACCAAACAAGATGCATTGCGCGCTTCCGGATTATCGATGCGCAAAGTGGAATACATTCGTGATCTAGCGGATCACTTTCATCACGGGCGCTTACAAACTGATCAATGGGCCAAGATGGACGATGAGGCGTTGATTAAAGAGTTAAGTTCGATTCGGGGGATTGGGCGCTGGACCGCAGAGATGTTCCTAATCTTTAATTTGATGCGTCCAAATGTGCTTCCCTTGGACGATATTGGTCTAATTCGGGCGATCTCCATCAATTATTTCAGCGGGGAGCCGGTAAGCCGTCATGAGGCCCGAGAGGTTGCCGCAAATTGGGCTCCCTGGCGAACGGTAGCCACCTGGTATATGTGGCGCAGTATTGACCCTATCCCCGTCGAGTACTAATTTAGGGGATATTCCCTAAAAGACATAAAATCGAGGTATGAAGACCACTTTCCTAGACTTTGAACAGTCGGTTGCTGAGCTTGAGACCAAAATCGAGGAACTGCGCTTTGTGCAAGATGAGTCCTCGGTCGATATCTCAGCCGAACTCAAGGCGCTTTCTGAGAAGAGCCATCAGCTCACCAAAGAGCTCTATGAAAACTTAAGCCCTTGGCAGGTGTCCCAGGTGGCTCGTCATCCACAGCGTCCCTACACCTTGGATTACATCAATGCCTTGTTTACCGATTTTCATGAGTTGCATGGCGATCGTGTTTTTGCTGACGACCAATCTATTATTGGTGGTCTAGCGCGCTTTGATGGTAAACCTTGCATGGTGATCGGTCACCAAAAGGGCAGAGATACAAAAGAGCGGGCTTTACGTAACTTCGGCATGAGTCGTCCCGAGGGGTATCGCAAGGCCATGCGCTTAATGCGCCTTGCCGAGAAATTTAAATTACCAGTCTTTACCTTTGTCGATACACCGGGCGCATTTCCTGGTATTGATGCAGAAGAGCGCAATCAATCTGAAGCCATTGGGCACAATTTGTATACCCAAGCAGAACTTAAGGTGCCCATCATTACGACCATCATTGGCGAGGGTGGCTCGGGTGGCGCGCTCGCAATTGCAATGGGCGACATTGTGATGATGTTGCAATACTCTACATATTCGGTAATCTCACCAGAAGGCTGCGCCTCGATCTTGTGGAAGACCGCCGAGAAGGCCCCAGATGCAGCTGAGCAATTAGCCTTGACTGCGCAGCGCCTGAAAGAGCTTAAGTTGGTTGATAGTATCGTGCCAGAGCCGATTGGCGGGGCTCATCGTCATTACGAGGGCGTGATGCTTAGCATGAACAAGGCCTTAAAACACGCTCTCTCTGAGGTCGGAGATTTGTCTGAGAAGGATCTCCTTGATCGTCGTCATAAACGGCTGATGAGTTATGGCCAGTTCAAAGAAGTCAAAGCCAAAGAAGCCAGCTAAGCGTATCGGCATTGCACTGAGTGGTGGTCTTGATTCGGTTGTCTTGCTCGATGCGTTATGCAAGGCCTACCCGCGCGACACACTCGTTGCCTTACATATTCATCATGGATTACAGCGACAGGCCGATGAGTGGTTGATCTTCTGTGAGCAATTAGCAAAGCGGTACAACATCGGCTTTGATTTCCGGCTTTTGCATTTGCAAGATCAAGTTGGTAACATAGAAGCGCGAGCACGAACAGGACGCTACGAGGCGCTCCTAGATTTGTGCGAGACGCATGATCTAAACCATCTTTTGCTGGCACATCATCAAAATGACCAAGCAGAGACCGTCTTGCTGCAGTTGCTGCGCGGTGCAGGGCCTAGCGGGCTGTCTGGAATGGGCGCTCATAAAGAGCTGCGCAGTGCGTCAGGAAAACGGATTGAACTATGGCGACCCTTATTGGAGCAAAGTCGAACCGAGCTTGAGACGTATGCCAAACAGCATCGCTTGCAATGGGTTGAAGACCCCAGTAATCAAAAGACGATCTATCGACGTAATGCACTTCGTAAAACGGTATTGCCTGCTTTGGCGACAATTCAGCCGGGGGCGATCGCAAATCTGGCGCGCAGTGCTCAGTTATTGGCTCAGACCCAGACGCTCTTGGAACGTTTAGCCCATGAAGACGCAAAGCCGCTCATTAAAAACGATGCGATGCAGATTGCCCCATTATTGGCACTCAAGTTAAAAGATCTTGCTGCTGCCAATAATGTCTTGCGCTATTGGTTAAAGCAACATCAATTAGCCATGCCCTCGCTCGAACGATTGCAGGGCTGGTGGCAAGACCTAGAAGGCCTAGGTCATGATGCACAGTTGCAATGGGCTCATGATGGTCGAACGATTCGGGCGTGGCGTGGTTTATTGCATATTGACCTTAAGCCGCCTAAAGAAAAAGTCACACGAGGTGAGTGGACCTTCTCGCCAATACCCAAAAACTCCAAACAGGCTGGTTTGCCATGGGATTGGTATCAACAGGCTTTAGATTCAAAGGCAATTGAGATCAGGCCGCGTGAGGGTGGTGAGCGCTTTAAGGTTAAAGCTAATACCCCAAGCAAAACGCTGAAGAACTTGTATCAGGAAGCGGGTATCCCTCCTTGGCAACGACAAATTCCTTTACTCTTCATCAACAATGAACTGATTGCCGTAGAGGGGCTTGGGGTCAGTGCCAGTCATCTAGTTCATCAGGGCAAGCGGGTTTGGCCAGAGTGGTCCTAGCTGCTCCCCCAATCTAGAACTAAAACCCTGTAAAATCATACGTTTTCCGTTTCAGTATTCACAAAGCAACACGTACGAATTCGACTATGTCTTTAATTGTTCATAAATACGGCGGTACCTCGATGGGTTCCGTTGAGCGTATTCAGAATGTGGCCAAACGGGTCGCTAAATGGATGCGCGCTGGCCATCAAGTGGTAGTGGTGCCATCGGCGATGTCTGGCGAGACCAATCGCTTGCTCGGTTTAGCAAAAGAGCTAAGCGCAAATCCAAATCCCCGCGAGCTAGATCAGATTGCCTCAACGGGTGAGCAGGTCAGTTCTGGACTCTTGGCCATTGCCCTACAAGAGCAGGGTATTGATGCTGTGAGTTACTCGGGATGGCAGGTGACTGTTCATACAGACTCTGCATTTACAAAAGCACGCATCATGGGTATCGATGATGCAAAGATCATGAAGGATCTCAATGCAGGGCGTGCAGTTGTGATTACTGGTTTCCAAGGCGTCGATCCTAACGGTAACGTTACCACCCTAGGTCGAGGTGGCTCAGATACATCTGCAGTAGCGGTTGCTGCTGCCCTCAAAGCCGATGAGTGCCTTATCTATACCGACGTGGATGGTGTATACACCACCGATCCCCGTGTATGTGAAGATGCCAGACGTCTTAACACGATTACTTTTGAAGAGATGTTGGAGATGGCCAGTCTTGGCTCCAAGGTCTTACAAATTCGTTCGGTTGAGTTTGCTGGCAAATACAAAGTTAAGACACGTGTTTTGTCGTCACTGACCGATCCACTGATTCCCCTAGATCAAGAAATGAAGTCAGGTACTTTAATTACCTTTGAAGAGGACACCACCATGGAAGCCGCAGTTATTTCGGGTATTGCATTCGCTCGCGATGAGGCCAAGATTACCGTGATTGATGTACCAGATCGTCCTGGTAT
>JAIXPN010000060.1 GCA_027486235.1 Burkholderiaceae bacterium | reverse complement strand
CAAATATTGAATCATCTAATCTTAAAGTCCACCTATCAGATATCACAGGTAAATCTATAGGCAATGGGCTATAAACATAAAATTGAGCTGAGGGCAATAAAAGATCAATTTCACGGCAGAGCTCATAAACATACCTCCCAACTCCAGTTCGCGAGCCCAAAAGCGCCCGACCATCTATTCCAATCTTCAACCTACATCCCCCTAAGCAGAATTCAACTTGAGTAACTATTCAATTCATAGCGCGGATTAGATCAATTGAAATAGATTAGACACGCGATAGAAACCATAAAATTTTAATTTGTATTAAAAAATGCTCGACAGACTAAGAATTTATTTTAATTTTAATATTAAGTTTCTTAATTTCTTACTATAAATTATCAGAAATTTTGAATTACCCAGCCACCGTGAAAAAACTAAAAATAAAGGGCTATAGCCATAATACTCAAAATATTTAACTAAAACTTCCCAATCAGAATTACTTTTTATTTTACTGGACAAGCTTGGGAAGAAGTACCATCTGTGCTCTCGCCTCATAATAGCCTTAAAGGCAATAAGTACATCCTCTCTCACAAAAAATTCCTTAGCAATTAATTTATAGCCTGCCAAGTCGATCAAATATCTCTTGGCAATGCCATCATTAAGGAAGCTGTCATTTTCAAATCTAGCACTAACTAAGGGCTCCTTTATATATTTGAGGGATCTGCCCTGTTTTGCAATCGCTAAAATCCTATATACATGAGCATAATTGCTACCCATAAATTCATCCCTATTACCAATGCTGCACCAATAAGCCCGATTGACAATAATTGAACTCATAAAACTAAATAAGGCACCAAGAGATTGAGAGTGCTCTAAGTAGCTCAATAATTCCCCATCATGGGACAAGTTAAATACCCGATCAGCCACATCGCTGGTGAGCCAGGAATTGCTTGCAATTGGATTTAAATTTAAATCACAACTGTACCTATTACACAAATAAATTGCGTGCCTATCGTTTATTTCTTTTAATATTCTTTGAATAGCTCCAGGCACTAGAACATCATCGCTCGATAAGAGCCAACAATATTCACCTTCTGCCATATCAATGGTTTTGGCTATATCAAGGTCAATCCCACCTTTTTTCTCAAACTTAAAATATTTAATATTTGAATAAAGGTTTGTATAGTTTTTTACAACATCTTCAGTATTATCAGTAGATGCACCATCTCCTATGATAATTTCAATTTGGTCGCTTAACTCATGCTTTAGACTATTTAAGGTTTCTCCAATAAACTTGCCAAAGTTGTATGTGGGAATGCATACAGAAAGCTTTAAATTAGTCATTAACAAGTAATTTTTTAAGAACTCTTTTGGACAACTTGATATGGCGATATATAAACATAGGAGTTAGCTTATAAAGCATAGATTTAAATAGATTACCAATTCCAGGATCAGAGTAATGAACCGTTACCAGTCTATCTAAAAAAAGTATCTCTTTAATTGAGCGCCGATCCATGCATTCAAACTTTGCATTCAGCAAATGCTTGAGTGTTAATTCGCGTCGTACAGTCCTTCGAATGTGAAAGGCTTCAGTACTATCTTCTCCAAAAAATTTATTTGCAATTTTTCTATAGCCATTAATTGCTACTTCATAACGCCTAACCATTCCATCTCCCAAAAAAGAATCGTTATCACCTCTTTTATTTATAAGTGACTTATGAATGTAATAAACAATCAATCCATCCGGAAGCATTCCAAATATTTTTGCCACATGAGACCAAAGACTGCCGTAAAAAAGTTCTTCATCAATAGCCGCTTGATCCCATTTTTTCTTATTTACTATTAGCGACCCTAAAAAGCTAAAAAAAGCCGTAGTGGTTTCGGCCAACTCAAAATAGATGTTTCTTTCAGATACATTACCTAGGTTAAACCTCTGATCTGAGTCAACATTTAATATTTTGTGCCTCTCGATCGGCACCATATCGAGCGTGCATAGGGTTAATCCACACAGATAAACATCTGCTCCAGATTTAATTTCATTCAATATCCGGGTAATAGCATGCTCTTTCATTACATCATCGCTTCCAAATAGCCAACAATAATCTCCCTTTGCTAATTCAACAACCTGTAGATAGTTACGATCTGCACCAACATTTTCTAAGTGCTTAAAATAAGTTATTGATGGGAAATTTTCTCTAAATTTGGCGACTATTGCAGCAGTATCATCAGAGGAGGCATTATCTGATATTACAATTTCAATTTCATCTGTAGCCTGCATAATAATACTCTGCAAGGTTTCCGCCAAATATTCAGCCCTATTATAAGTTGGAATACATATCGATAATTTGGGATTAATACTCATTTTATAAATATCTTCTTTTGATGGGTCCATACTCTTGCTGGCAAAAACCAAGCTACAGTTAATATCCAAGATAAGGCAAGGGCGATTATGGTTCCATTTATTCCATATTTTGGAACCAAATAAATTTGCAATCCTAAGCCGATTATAGCCTGGGCAACCACAGATAATAATAATACTTTCATATCATTCATGCTTTGTAAAATAATAGCGTATACATCCGTCCAAACACGAATCAAATACATAATCCCGATTAAAACTATGAATGATGTTGGTATTACAATAATTTCATTTGGTGAAAAAATTGAGGAAATTTGAGTATTAAATATCAAAAATAGGCCCGTAAAAAATATTACGCTAACCATAGATAGCAATATGTATTTTTTGGTGAAGGACTTAATACTAGGCCAATCGTTTTGTATAACCGCTTCCGCGCACACTGGCCAAAAAGCTTGAAGAACGGCGCCAATCATGAGGGCCATAGTAGAAAAAACTTTAACACCAATACTGTAAACCGCAATCTGCTCCGCTGAAACAAATTGAGCCAAAAGAATATAATCAACTTGCAATACTGCCGCTGCAGAGATATTAAATAGCCAAAATTTGCTACCTCTATGAATAATTTTTTTGGCATCTTTATTTATGCTATGTGAGTTTTCTCTTTTTAACTTAAGCACCCTGCTAATAAAACACATAATTGATAGAGTTGCCAGCGGGGCATTGGCTGCAACTAGGAACCACAACAACTTATTTTCACAGTCAAATTTAGCAATACAATATATGCTAACAAATCCGAAAACAGCAGCGAGTGCTAAAGATATATTGGCCAAATAACCCTTATGTTCTGCATACCATATACGGTAAATTACTGAACCGCCTGCTGCTAATATTACAAATATTGAAGTAGCTGTAAATGAGATGTACTTTTCACTGTCGGAAAGTGAGCTAAATTGACTAAGCAACTCTAAAGCAGGCCAAGCGCCAAACAATATGACTAAAATAATAGCGGCTATAACAATCATAAAAGTAAGCGCAGAGGCTGCTAGTATATAGTCACTATAGTTTTGATTTTTTCCGCGCGCCTCTGAAATATAGTTTTGAAGACTTTGGCCAATTCCAAAATCGGCCAACATAAACCAACTTACCACCCCTATTAATACTGCATAAACTGCGTAATATTCAACCCCTAGGGAGTCGATAATAAGGCGAATAGATAAAATTGAAATGATAGCTGTTAAAATTCTACTCAACCACGAGCTGGCGGCCACAAATAGATAGCCAGGAATAGAAAATCCAAATATTCTGAAATTTTCCACCCTAATCATTGATTTTGGTCAACCCACTCGACCATCTGAGCAATTCCTTCTTTTGCTGCAACCAATGGCTCCCAACCTAGCCCACTATTCGCCTTGGTTAAATCTGCAACAAATACGAGTTGATCGCTTTCTCGAGGGGGCAACCTTCTAAAATCCATTTCCACACCAGTAACCGCCTCCAAAAACGCGATGAGTTCAAGCAAGGAAAGGCTATTTTCTACACCCCCGCCAATATTAAAAGCCTGGCCTTGAACTCGCTCAATATTGGTTAATGCTGCCATGTAGAGTCGCTTCATATCATCAGCATGGAGTACATCTCGTACTTGCTTGCCGGTACCAGAAATCGTGAATGGCCCTTTGTTCAAACCTTTTCTGGCCTCAACAGCCTTTTGGCAAAACCAGCCTATCCAACCCTGATCATAAGTAGCAAACTGTCGCCCACCATACATTGAAGAATGACGAAAAATAACTGTTTTTAATCCAAAAATACGGGCGTAATCCAGCACGTACTGATCAGCGGCACCTTTTGAGCATCCGTAAGGAGAATGAAAGCCAAGTTGTGTTTGCTCGTCAAATCCATTGGGAAACTCAATGCACTTGTAACGTGTATCGGTCTCTATATAGTTGTATTGTTCTAGGTTGCCATAAACTTTATTGGTAGAGGAATATATGAAGGCTGAATTTGGTGCATACAGGCGAACAGCTTCTAGCAGGTTAAAGGTTCCAAGGGCATTAACCTCAAAGTCCATCCTTGGGTTTGCTATGGATGTAGTCATTGCTACCTGTCCCGCAAGATGAAAAATAGCATCAGGTTTATGCATCTGAATGATGCGGGTGATGTCATTTTGATTGCGAATATCTCCATATTCAAAGATGAATTTTCCCTGCGCTTGTAACCATGGTAAGTTTTCACGCGAGCCACCTCGACTTAGATTATCAAAAATAATCAATTCATCCCCGCGAGCTAACGCATCAGATGCTAAATTACTTCCAAGAAATCCGCACCCACCGGTTATTAACAATTTCATAGTTTATTTTTTTCTTCTTCAATTGAAATTTTTAAGCCCGCTGCCAGATCATATTGGCAGCGCCAGCCCAATGCATTCAATTGGGACGTGTCAGCTTCAGAGCGCATCACTTCACCTTCGCGATAAGGGATAGCGCCAAAATTCAAATGGGTCCTGGATTCTGTCATAGCATGAATGGCTTCAACAAGCATACGAATTGAAACGGACTGACCACTGCCTACGTCCATTTGAATAAAAGACTCATCAATGTCATTTGATAACTCTAAGATATGCATATAGGCCGATACAACATCATCAATAAAAATAAAGTCGCGTTTTTGCTCGCCTAAAGTTAACTTGAGATCAGGCAAGTTAGCGATACAACTTTTGATCACATGGGTGACGAATTTAGTAGCATCATCATTGGGGCCATAAAAATGCTCAAGTCGCAGATTGGCAAATTTAATTTTTTTATGGATTGATAAATATTT
>JAIXPN010000117.1 GCA_027486235.1 Burkholderiaceae bacterium | reverse complement strand
GGATTGTGATTTCAGGACTTGGAAGTACAACGGTTTTTAACGGTAACAGCCCAAATAATTGCGGCGCTTGTGATCCAGCTCCAGTAGGCTCCCAGGGACCTGTTCCCAATTTGCCAAATCCCGTCATTCCAACAAAAAATATCGATGGTTCTACATTACCCACTTTGCCCTATACCAGTTGCACGAATTCCTCTTGCATTCCAGCTATTTATACGGGAGGAAAGGTTGTTCTTAATACTGCAACAACATTAAGCTCCGGTTACTATATTTTTAACAATGGCTTTAGTAATAATGGCAAAACATTGACAAGTGGCCCAGGTGGTGTTGGTATCTACGTTCCAGGCGATATGCCTCTTGAATTATCGGGGACAGTAAACTTAACAGCACCTTCGGTTACTGGCTGTAGTGTTGGTAGTGGCATTGTTTTAAGTCACCCCTACAGCTCTAGGTATAACTCGATAGTGCTAAATGGCTCACAAAATAGCCTTACATTAACTGGAGTGGTCAATTTAAGTGCAGATGATATTCGGGTGGATGGCACCCCAGTAGCAATCAATATCATTGGTAGTTTTGTTGCTCATTCAATTGACTTGAGAGGCAATATGAATCCTCAAGCTGCCTCAAATCCTTGCTTCAATCTCTATGAATCGTCTGGCAAACCAGTCTTAATCGATTGATCTTCCAATAGTTCCTGGCATCACCGAGCGAGCGACTTGGATATTGATATTGCTGTACCTAAACAAGCTTTATTACAAAAGTCTCTATAATCAACGTCTTAGACGGCAGAGACATTAAATCAGTATTTGGTGCCCAAAAGAGGACTCGAACCTCCACAACCTTTCGATCGCCAGCACCTGAAGCTGGTGCGTCTACCAATTTCGCCATTTGGGCAGTCCATGCATTATAGGTTGCTTGGCCCCACAATGTGTTCAAATCACCTTATCCAGTAGTTCTATGAAAGCCCTGTATGCGCAAAAATGATATCCCCGTACCACGCGATGGTGATCGCCTCGGCACGGTCCAGGGTCATCGTGACGGCTTTGGCTTTGTTGTTCCCGATGACGGTGGAGAGGATATCTTTCTGGCTGAACGTGAGATGGCTCGGGTTATGCATGGGGATCGCGTCTCGATCCGTGTTTTAGGAACCGATCGCCGTGGCCGTCCTGAGGGTCAAATTGTTGAGGTATTGGTTCATGCCAATCGTTTGGTGATCGGTCGCCTTCTCAACGAGAACGGTGTGCTGATTGTTGCTCCTGAAGATAAGCGCATTGGTCACGATATTTTGATTCCTCCGCGTGGGCAGGGGATGGCCAAGTTGGGCCAAGTGGTCAGTGTCGAGATTATTGATTATCCAGACAGTTATCGTCAGGCCGTGGGTCGTGTTGTTGAGGTCTTGGGTGAGATTGATGACCCCGGTATGGAAATTGAGATTGCAGTACGTAAGTATGGTGTGCCCCATAGCTTTTCTCCTGCAGTATTAAAAGAGTCCGAGGCTTTGCCCGATGAGGTTACGCAAGAAGATTTAAAGGGTCGGGTCGATCTGCGCGATGTGCCCTTGGTCACCATTGATGGCGTCGATGCACGTGATTTTGATGATGCGGTCTATTGCGAGCCTGTGCAGTATGGTCAAACGAAGGCCTGGCGCTTGATTGTGGCGATTGCTGATGTGGCCCATTACGTTAAACCTGGCCACCCCCTCGATAAAGAGGCTTTGCTCCGGGCTACCTCGGTGTATTTCCCTCGAAGGGTCATACCGATGCTGCCCGAGAAGATCTCGAACGGCTTATGTTCTCTCAATCCTGGAGTTGATCGCCTTTGCATGGTTTGTGATGCAGTGGTTGATCAGCGCGGTGAAATTCTGGCATATCAGTTTTATCAAGGGGTGATGCATTCTGCTCAACGCTTTACCTATGACACCGTCTGGGAGATCCTAAGTAATACGCGCGGACCCGAGGCAGTGCGCTTTGCCGAGTTTAATGAGCAGTTAAATCATCTCTATCAGCTCTACAAAATCTTGTTTGCTGCCCGTGAGAAACGTGGCGCAATTGATTTTGAGACCACCGAGACCCAAATCATTAGTAATGAGTTAGGCAAGATACTACGGATTGAGCCAAGACTGCGTAATGATGCCCATCGCTTAATTGAAGAGTGCATGCTGACCGCAAACGTATGCGCTGCCAACTTCTTGCAGAAAAATCAGCATCTCAGTCTCTTCCGGGTTCATGGCGAGCCATCAACCGAGAAGGTGCAAACTCTCAAGCAAGTACTTCGCAGCACTGGTTTGCATCTATCTGGAACGGATAAGCCCCATCCCAAAGACTTTGCCAAACTCATGAAGGAGATTAAGGCAAGACCGGATGCTGGCATGTTGCAAATGATGATCTTGCGCTCCATGCAGCAAGCCATTTACCAACCCGAGAACGAAGGGCACTTTGGCTTATCGTATCCAGCCTACGCGCATTTTACGAGCCCGATCCGGCGCTACCCCGATTTGTTAGTTCATCGCTCAATTAAGGCCATTCTGAGTAAGAAGAGCTATCACCCTCATTTACCTGAGGATGTGCCCATGAACTTGACCATGCCTCGTAAAGGTCAGGGACGAGCAAATGCAGCAGCTGTGAAGCAGTCACAACAGGATGCTAAGACTAATGGTAAAAAAGTAGCGAGCAAGAAAGGTTCTAAGGATGGCGCCGCTTTAGCTGTTTGGGCTCAATTTGGTGTTCACTGCTCGGCCAACGAGCGTCGTGCTGATGAAGCCTCTCGCGATGTTGAAGCATGGCTCAAGTGTTACTACATGCGTGATCACCTTGGTCAAGAGTACTCGGGCACGATTACCGGCGTAGCTAATTTTGGCCTCTTTGTGCAACTCGAGAGTCTCTTTGTCGAAGGGATGGTGCATGTCACCGAGCTTGGCGGCGACTACTATCAATACGATGAAGCCCGTCAGGAACTTCGGGGAGAGCGGACCGGGATTCGGTATCGGATTGGTGACCGCCTGCATGTCTTGGTGAGTCGTGTAGATTTAGATGCACGCAAGATTGAGTTCGGTCTGGTAAAGGCGAATGGCAGCAATGAGCGAGATAGCTCACGGTACAAGTCGGTGGTCTTGGCATCGGATACCGGTCGTCCCAATAAAAAAGCGGCCCACAAGAAAACTCGCCCTGATGAGAAAGCACCACGTCGTGAGCCAAGTTCTAATAAGGCGAGCAAGAAAACGAAAGCCAAGAACGGACGCAATAAAACAGCGCGACAACCATCGATTGGTCAAGGAGTAGGTCGCAAGAGCAGTAAGGGGAAGCGTAAATGAAGCAACTCTTATTAGGTTTTCATGCGGTGCAGACGCGCTTGCGCATGGATCCCGATAGTCTCCAGTCCGTCTATTACGATCCAGCACGACGTGACCGACGCATGGCAGATTTCATTAAACAGGCAGAGCCACTGCTCGGTAAGAGACTCTATTCAGCCAATGCAGAACGGCTTCATAATTTGGCAGGCCATGATCGTCATCAGGGGATCGTGGCTATGGCAGAACCAATCTCCATTGCCAGAACCTTACCCGAGTTACTCGATAGCATTGATACGAAGAATGATCCACCATTGCTCTTGGTCTTAGACGGCATTACAGACCCCCATAATTTGGGAGCTTGCTTACGAGCTGCTGATGGTGCTGGGGTTCATGGGGTTGTGATGCCGAAAGATCGCTCGGCAAGTATTAATGCAACGGTGAGTAAAGTTGCCAGCGGTGCCGCAGAGGTAGTTCCCATCATTACTGTCACTAACCTAGCCAGAACCATGCGCGAGATGCAAGAGCTTGGCATTTGGCTCATTGGTACGGATGATCAAGCGGAGCAATCCATTTATGACGTGGATCTGAAGGGCCCGACTGCGATTGTGATGGGTGCTGAGGGTGAGGGTATGCGACGCTTAACACGCGAGACCTGTGATCAACTCGTACATATTCCGATGCAGGGTGCAGTAGAAAGCCTGAATGTATCGGTAGCCACCGGCGTTACTCTGTATGAGGCGAGACGCCAGCGCCTTTCAAAGAAATAAAGAATCTCAGAAACTAGGCGGTCAGCAAGACCTCGAGTTTCTCAATATCAGCACAGAAGGTCTTGATTCCTTCGCTTAATTTCTCAGAGGCCATGGCATTCTTGGCCAAGTCATTTTCAAAACTGAGTTGATTGAGTTGCATCGGTTTGATCTCAGCACCTTTAGCTGCTGAAGGTATGAGTTTTGGACTCACTTCAATACTGGCAGCCTGCAACTCTGCGAGGAGCTCTGGGCTAATGGTGAGCAAATCACAGCCTGCTAATTCTAGGATCTGACTGGTATTCCGAAAGCTTGCCCCCATAATCTCGGTGGCAATATCAAAGTGCTTGTAATACATATAAATCGATTGCACTGATTGCACACCAGGGTCATTCGGCCCAGCATGCTTATCCGCCGACCATTGCTCGCCTAAGGATTTTTTATACCAATCGCTGATACGACCGACAAACGGTGAGATCAAGCGAGCGCCGGCATCAGCACACGCTACGGCCTGTACTAAAGAAAACAAGAGGGTCATATTGCAATGAATCCCTTCTTGCTCTAACTCACGGGCAGCCACAATGCTTTCCCATGTGCTTGCTAATTTAATTAATACACGGCTGCGCGCAATTCCGGCGGATTCGTATAGAGCAATAATCTCTTTTGCTTTCTTGATCGTACCGGCAGTATCAAAGGATAGGCGCGCATCAACTTCGGTTGATACACGCCCAGGCACGATCTTCAAAATCTCTCCACCAAAGGCAACCAACACTCGATCAATCAGTTGAGAGGGGCTGGCATGCGGATTGGCACGCTTTACACTCGCAACCAGATCGCTGTAAGTGCTTTGTTGAACTGCTTTCAGAATAAGCGAAGGATTGGTGGTGGCATCCTGCGGCTGGAACTGGCGCATGCGTTCAAAGTCACCGGTATCGGCAACCACCGTCGTGAAGCGCTTGAGTTGAGAAAGAGTATCCATAGGCGAATAGCATATGATAGCGAATAAGCTTCTGTATGATTGCAAACATGAACCAAGACGATCTCAAGAAACAGGTTGCTCAGGCTGCCAAAGACGAAGTTCTCAAGCGCATGCCAAAGGGGCAGTATCTTGGCATTGGCACGGGATCAACCGCAAATTGGTTTATTGATCTTTTAGCCCCACACCGTGATCATTTTGCCGGGGTAGTGTCAAGCTCTCTAGCCAGTACCGAGCGACTCATCAAACTAGGCTTTCATGTGGTTGACGCTAATCAGTTGCCCGAAGCAGTGCAAGCTCAGACCCATCCCTTGCCCATCTATGTCGATGGTGCTGATGAGATTGATCCACAAGGCCATATGATCAAAGGCGGCGGTGGAGCGCTGACCCGAGAGAAGATTATTGCCAGCATGGCAAAGGAATTTATCTGCATCTGCGATGAGTCAAAGCAAGTGAATACCTTGGGCCAGTTTCCATTACCCATTGAAATCATTCCCCTCGCTGAGTCTGCTGTCCGTCAACAGCTTCAGCCATTGGGCGGCAAGGCTGTCTTGCGACTCAATAAGTCTGGCAAGAGAGAGGGTCAAGCCTTCCTAACGGATAACGGCGCTTGGATTCTGGATGTGCATGGCTTGCAGATCAAAGACCCCATCCAGATGGAGAGGGATTTCAATCAAATTGCCGGGGTCATTTGTGTAGGGCTCTTTGCCCAACGCAAAGCAGACCTATTGCTTGTTGGTGGGAAGCAGGGCGTTGGGTCGATTACGTTTTCGTAAGTAGCTTACTGCGCTGGTGGCACATAACCGCTGGCCATATCCGCACCGCCCTCAAAGAAGTATTTCTCGACCTGCTTAAGTAAATACTGACGAGCACGGGGATCTGCCATGTTCAGACGGTTCTCATTAATGAGCATGGTTTGATGCTTGAGCCAGTCTGCCCATGCTTCTTTAGAAACCTGATTCCAGATCTTCTTGCCAAGCTCACCTGGGAGGGGAGCAAAATCAAGACCTTCGGCCTCTTTGTTGAGCTTAATGCACTGAACCATTCTTGCCATACAAACCTCTTTTTATCGAATGAGCCACATTATAGGTAGGAATACAAAAAAAGGATTTGCGGCATCGACAGGCTCTAAAAAACCACTATCTCGACCTAGATCTTTTTGGTGAGCACCATCGACTTCCGGTCCCAGTTGTAAATCTGTTTGCGCTCTTCTGGCAAATCGTCGACGGTAGCTCTGACAAAACCGCGTTTTAGGAACCAATGCTCAGTACGGGTGGTTAGGACAAACAAGGTATTGATTCCCTCGCGTTTTGCTCTTGCCTCAATGCGTTTTAATAGACGCTCTCCATCACCCGATCCTTGGGAGTTTGGATCAACCACCAAGCATGCTAACTCACCAACTCCATTGGGGAATGGAAAGAGGGCAGCGCAACCGAATAAGACCTTATCGTGCTCAATCACTGAAAAGCGCGCAATATCCCGCTCAATGACATCTTGACCGCGGGCGGCTAGAACTCCTTCAGCCTCGAGCGGCAGAGTAAGCTGCAAAATACCACCAACATCGTCTTGCGTAGCCTCCCGTAAGTTCTCAATATCCGATGCCGCCAACATCATGCCTACGCCATCATGGGTAAAGAGTTCCTCTAGGAGTGCACCATCACGATTGCAGGGTAAAAAGTGTGTCCT
This sequence comes from Burkholderiaceae bacterium, assembly GCA_027486235.1. Classification (GTDB taxonomy): domain Bacteria; phylum Pseudomonadota; class Gammaproteobacteria; order Burkholderiales; family Burkholderiaceae; genus Polynucleobacter; species Polynucleobacter hoetzingerianus. The sequence goes on along the minus strand of JAIXPN010000117.1, from coordinate 15,234 downwards.
GCTGACCCCGGAGCGTACCGCCCGAATTGCAGTATTCAGAAAATTACGCATATTGCTGGGAAGGTCTGGATAGAGCTGGAGGTAATCTTGCAATTGAGCAATTGATAGCTCGGTGACCAGATCACCACTTTTATCCTGCAGTCCTGGGAAAGGAGTTAAGAAGATTAATTTATCAGCCTTCAGTGCAGAGGCGGTAGCAGCCGCTACATCTTCAAAAGATAGGTTGAACGCTTGACCGGTGGGGGAGAACCCAAGGGGCGATAGCAATACTAATTTGCCATTATCCAAAGACATCTTGATTGACTCAGAGTCAACTTTGCGCACAAGACCTGTATGGATATAGTCGACACCGTCGACCACACCAATTGGCATTGCAGTAATAAAGTTACCGGAGATCACCGAGATACGTGATCCTGCCATCGGCGTGTTGGGCAATCCCCGACTAAATGCAGCCTCGATATCCAAGCGCAGTTCACCAGCAGCTTCTTTGACACACTCAAGAGCAGCCGCATCGGTAATCCGATAACTGCTCATATTGCCTTTACCAAATTTGCTCTTGATCTTGCGCAAGGAGAGTTGCTCATCAATTTGGGGGCGAATGCCATGAACCAAGACAATGCGCATGCCCATGGCATGCAACATGGCAATGTCTTCAATCAGATTCTCGAGCTGATCAAAGTCTTGGGCTAACTCACCCGCGAAGGCGATGACAAAGGTCTTTTCTCGAAAAGCGTGGATATAAGGCGCAACTTCACGCAGCCAGCCTACAAAGGGAAAGCTGAGATTCGTTTGGGGATCCGGTGTTGGCGTCGACATAATGAGAAAATTATAGGGTGCAAGAGCTTAGATACCAAATAAATTCGCTAGAAGGGCTAGACCATTCATGCCAAAAGAGCCCTCAATGAGCTCGTCTGCGCAGCTGAGATGGCAGCCACTCAATGGAAAAGAGATTACTTTTCCAGAGGCATTACCAGTTTCTGGTCAGCGGGATGCAATCGCGAAAGCCTTTCTGGCAAGCCCTGTCATCATTGTTTGCGGAGAAACAGGCTCTGGTAAAACAACGCAATTACCCAAGATTTGTCTTGCTCTAGGACGAGGGCGAGCCAATCACGGTGGACTGATTGGACACACTCAGCCCCGTCGTATTGCCGCCACAAGTACAGCCAAACGAATTGCTCAGGAACTAGGCTCGCCCCTTGGTCAAGATGTGGGTTATCAAGTTCGCTTTGCGGACCACACGAGTCCCAGCGCTTCGATCAAACTCATGACCGACGGAATTTTGTTGGCAGAGACCCAGCGTGATCCGCTTTTGAAGATGTATGACACCATCGTCATCGATGAGGCGCATGAGCGAAGTCTTAATATTGATTTCCTCTTAGGTTATCTCCGCCAGCTAATTGAGAAGCGTAAGGATCTTAAGATCATTATTACTTCGGCAACCATTGATGCCGAACGCTTTGCCAATCACTTTGCAATAAATGGTAAGAGTGCCCCCGTGATTGAAGTGAGCGGTCGTTTGTACCCTGTAGAGCAGCGTTATCTGCCACTGGAGATAGACAATCAAAAAGATGCCCTCGAAATTCCCGAGGGTGTATGCAAAGCGATTACGGATGTCTGGCGAGAAGGCGCCTCAGGGGCAGGTGATGTACTGGTATTTTTGCCTGGTGAACGTGAGATACGAGACTGCGCAGAGACGCTACGCAAAGATCCAGTATTACAGCGTTTTCATCCTGAGCTTCTCACCTTATTTGCACGCCAAGCAGTGAGTGAGCAAGAGCGTGTTTTCCAGAAAGGCAATGGTCGCCGCATCATTTTGGCCACCAACGTGGCCGAGACCTCATTAACGGTGCCCAATATTCGTTATGTGATTGACTCGGGTTTGGCACGCGTTAAGCGTTACTCGTATCGGAACAAGGTGGAGCAGTTGCAGATTGAGCCCATCTCGCAAGCCGCAGCCAATCAACGCGCTGGTCGTTGCGGACGTGTGGCGGACGGTATCTGCATCCGTTTGTATTCGGAGGATGATTTCAAGGCGAGGCCGGCTTACACCGATCCAGAGATTCTGCGGAGCTCCTTAGCGGCAGTGATCCTCCGTATGGCGGCCTTACGCTTACCCCCAGTCCATCACTTTCCGTTTATTGATAAACCATTGGGCCGTGCCATTGCCGATGGCATGCAATTACTCGAAGAGCTTGGCGCTATCGAGATCGAGGAAGAGGCGAGGCCAGGTAGTGCACAACTGCAACTCACAGAGATTGGGCGCGATCTTGCTGATTTACCCCTTGACCCTAGAATTGCCCGCATCTTACTAGCAGCCAAAGATCAGTTGGCACTAAAAGAGTTAACCATCATTTCATCGGCGATGGCATCTCAGGATCCGCGCGAACGTCCCATGGAAATGGCCAGCGCTGCCGACCAAGCACACCAAATCTTTGCGGATGATCGTTCTGAGTTCCTAAGCTTTATCAAACTCTGGGACTGGTACCAGGATGCGATGAAGCATAAACAGAGCAACCGACAATTTGAACAACTGTGCCGTAGCAAGTTCTTATCGCCTAGGCGCTTGCGGGAGTGGCGGGATGTGCATGGCCAGTTACATGTTCTCTTGGCTGAAAAGGGTTGGAAAGAAAATCAAACACCTGCTACTTATGAGCAAGTTCATACAGCCTTGCTCACCGGTCTGTTGGGTTATATCGCGAAACGCGATGAAGACGATGGCACAAGCCGCTCACAAAAGACTGCAAACTACATGGGCGCAAGAGGAATCCGTTTGCATCTGTGGCCCGGCTCGCAACTTGGTAAGAAAGTAGGGGCGTGGTTTTTGGCTGGTGAGATTCAGGAGACCACTCGCTTGTATGCCAGAACTTTAGCCAAGATTGAACCCCAATGGGTAGAACGGGTTGCTAAACACCGTCTTGTTAAAACCCTCAGTGATCCATTCTGGGATAAGAACAGCGGCGAGGTCATGGCGTTTGAGCGAGCAACCTTATATGGTTTACCGATTTACCATGGCCGTCGTGTTGCTTATGCACCGCATGATCTTGCAGAGGCCCATCACTTATTTATCCAGAAGGCACTGGTCGAGGGTGAGCTCTTTGGCAAAGTTGATACACCTGCTCTTGAGAAAGAAACTCAAGCGGAGGCAAAAAAACGCTATGGCAAGTTGTTCGCGTTCTTCTGGCATAACCGGCAGTTGATTCGGGAAGTAGAGGCGCTAGAGCATCGCTCGCGCCGCCCCGATGTATTGATTGATGATGAGTTGCTATTTGCTTTTTATGCACAACACATACCGCAGGATATTTATAGTCGGTCGACCCTGCAAGCTTGGTTTGAAAAAGATCGAGCGCAAATCGAGCAAAAGGATCAACTCTTACGCCTACAAAAAAATGATTTGATGCGCCACGAGGCTGCTGGTATCACTGTGGATCGTTACCCCAAATCCATCAAGATGAACGGTATTGAGTTAAAGACCTCCTATCACTTTGAGCCTGGCAGTCCAAAGGATGGAGTTACGCTGATTGTGCCCCTGAGCGTCCTCAATCAAGTGGATCCTCTCAAAGCAGAGTGGTTGGTGCCCGGTTTGTGTGACGAGAAGGTACAGTTGCTCCTTAAATCTCTTCCCCAAAAGCTCAGACGTCATTGCATCCCTTTAGTAGAGCACGCTAAACAGTTTGTACAGAATGCTGTTGATGAAGAGCGGTTTGGTCACGGCGATTTGATTGATGCTTTGATCATGCATTTACGCAAGATCAAGGCCATTGATGTAAAGCGTGCTGATTTCAGACCAGAGACCCTGCCTGCGCATTGCTTCATGAACTTTCGTCTGCTCGATGAGCATGGTCGACAAATGGAGTTGGAACGTAATTTAGTTAAATTACGTTCGGAGTATGGCTCGGTTGCCAGGGAAGCGTTTCAAAGTCTGGCGCAAAAGAGCCTGACTAATGGCGATGAGACGGATTTGCAAGATGGTCTCGGTCAACAAAGCGCATCGGATGGAAGCAAAGCATCCTCACCTAGAAGTGTTGTAACAGGCACCTATCAACACTGGGACTTTGGTGATCTTCCAGAGACTCTTGAGATTTCAAAAGGAGGGCAGACCTTATATGGCTACCCTGCGATTGTGGATTGCAAAACAGCTGTTGATCTTGAAGTATTTGATGATCCGCAAGAAGCTAAACATATTCATCAACTTGGCTTGAAACGACTCTACACCCTAGTCTTGCGCGAGAATGTAAAAGCTTTGCAAAAACAATTACCAGGTGGGCGTGATATTGGCCTACTCTTTATGCAGTTAGGGTCGGTAGATGAGCTCATTGAGCAGATTGTGATGATGGCGATTGAGCGCGCCTTTATGCAAGATACTCTTGCAAACTCGAAGGCCACTTTCGATGAGTCTTTGCAAAAAGGCAGACCGCGTTTTGTATTAATTGCTGGCGAGATTGCAAAGCACGTCTTGGCAACTCTCCAAGAGCATGCTGAAGTGAGTAAAAAACTAGCAAGTGCAAAAGCGCTTTCGAGCAGTGCCCATGACGATATTCGAGCTCAGTTGCAAGGCTTGGTCCATGGCCAATTTCTGGCCCAGACCCCATACGAGCAATTGGTGCATTTACCCCGTTATCTCAAAGCGATTAGCTTGCGTATTGAAAAACTGCGCAGTAACCCAGCACGTGATGCGCAGTGTCAAAAGGATTGGGAGTCTTTGGCTAGGCCTTGGCAAAAAATGCGTCAAGGCACTAAGGGGTCGGGGCATTATCAATACGAGCAGGATCCGCGTATCAAAGACTTTCGTTGGCAACTGGAAGAGCTGAGAGTAGCCTTATTTGCGCAAGAGTTAAGAACCCCAAGCCCTATGTCAGTGAAGCGTCTTGAGAAGGTACTCGCTAGCCTGCGTTAGAACCTGAGTAGAACAATAAACCTATTACCCCTAGGCCTATGAGCAATCCTCATAGAAGCCAAGCGGGCCTTACAATCAGCCTATGCGTACATTTTTCAAACTTCGTCTTGTCGCCCTAATCGGTTCTATGCTGGTATGCATGCCGTTATTGGCATCGCCCGCTGAGCCTAAGATCGCGATTGTGTTGAACTCCGGTGAGGCCACTGTGAGCTTAATTGATATGGCCACCCGCAAGGTAACGAAGACCTTTTATGTGGGTAAAGAGCCGCATCATTTAATGATGACCCCAGATGAGAAGACGCTATTGGTCGCTAACGCTGTCGGCGATGATATTGCTTTATTAAACCCAATCACGGGTGAGATCACGGGCCGCATTCCAAAAATCATCGACCCCTATCAAATTGGCTACTCACCCAATAACAAGTGGTTTGTGGCAGCAGCTAATCGCTTACATCGTGTTGATGTTTATGCTGCTAATGGCGCTGAGTTTAAATTAGCCAAATCCATTCCGGCGGCAAAGACTCCCAGCCATATTGCCTTTACATCAGACAGCAAACTTGCTTTTGTGACCTTGCAAGATTCTGCAGAGGTAGTAGCAATTGATTTAGAGAAACAGGTCATTGTGTGGCGGATGCCAACCGGCCCAGTTCCTGCTGGTCTATGGATGACCCCTAAAGATCAGTATTTATTGGTTGGTATTACAGGAGCGGATTATGTACAGGTGATTGACTGGCGTAATCAGCGGGAGATCAAACGGATTAAGACTGCGAATGGCGCTCATAATTTCCGTCCCTTAGGCGATAAGAAGCATGTGTTTGTCACTAATCGGGTTGCCTCGAGTATTAGCCTTCTCAATATGCAAACCTTAGAGAAGGTTGGCGATATTACTGGCCTGCCTGCCGGCCCCGATGATATGGAGCTGACGCCAGACGGTAAAACACTATGGGTCACACTACGCTTTTCTAAAAAGGTAGGCGTGATTGATGTGCCATCGATGAAGCTGATTGATGTCATCCCAGTGGGTCGCTCACCTCATGGTGTTTTCTTCTATCCCAGAGCAAGTTGGGAGTAGCACATGCGCATGATGAGAGCTAGTTTCACATCGCTCATCAGCCTCATTACTCTCATCAGTAGTGGCTTTGCACTAGCGCAAACCGCTACTTGCAATAAAACTGCCTACCTCACCTTTGATACAGGCAATATGGCTGTGGCTCAATATGTTGCCCAGGTCCTCAATCAACACCAAATTAAAGCTACATTCTTTTTGGCCAATGAGAAGACCAAGCAGGGCGGTTATTCATTGGATGACTCTTGGAAAGGGTACTGGCAAGAGCGTTTAAAGGAGGGGCACCGTTTCGGGAGTCACACCTATGATCATAGTTATTGGGTCAAGGATGTTGGTGATACCGATGTCATCCTCAGACCTCAGTTTGGAAATAACGCAGGTAAGGCAATCCGTTTTAATCAAGCCCAGCTCTGTCATGAAATTAAACGGGTGAGTCAGCGTTTTCAGGAACTCACTGGCAAGCCCATCGATCCGATCTGGCGTGCACCGGGTGGCAAAACCTCGGAGCGTTTAATTGCCATGGGTGAGCAGTGCGGGTTTAAGCACATCGGCTGGTCGCCCAGCGGCTTTTTAGGGGATGAGTTGGACTCCAAGCGCTACCCCAATACAGCCTTATTAGAAAAGGCTAGCAAATCCTTGAAGAATGGCGATATCGCAATTGCGCATTTGGGTATTTGGTCTCGTGAAGATCCTTGGGCTCCAGCTGTTTTAGAACCCCTGATTGAGAACTGGAAAAAACGAGGCTTTTGCTTCGCTCTAATACCGAATTGACGATAATAAAGGGATGAGTGTGCTTGAATTCATCCAGACCGCATATAGCAATCTACATGGCCTTCTATATGCCCATGTTGTAGAGCCCATTTTGTTCAGCATGGGGTGGATGGCCTGGGCCGAAGATGCCTTTGATGGTACCGAATGGTTTTTGCTAGGCTGCATTCAACTATTGATTATTGCTGTGATCTTCCGGTCTTGGGAGAGATTTAGTCCGGCCGAACAGCAACAAAACTCAGGTTCTTATGTGCGCACCGATATTCTCTACACCTTGATTCATCGCTTGGGATTCTTTCATGGGGCGTTCTTTCTTATATTCTCAGGACTCTTTTTTCATCTCTCGAGTGTTTTGCATGACTGGCGCTTTGAACGCTTTAATGTTGAGGGATGGATTCCTGGGGTAACGTCGATCCCGATCGTCAGCTTTTTTGTCTATTTGATTCTTTTGGATCTGATTGATTATTTATATCACCGAGCCTCGCACCGTTTTCATTGGTGGTGGCAATTACATGCCTTGCATCACAGCCAAACACGAATGACCGCATGGTCGGATGACCGTAATCATATTGTTGATGATGTGATGCGTGCGATGGTCTTCTCCTTCTTTGCCTTACTCTTTGGCGTACCTCCTGGCCAGTTTATCTTTCTTGTAGTGATTAGCCAATTGATCCAGAGTTGGCAACACGCTAATCTCAATATTCATTTGGGCTGGGGTAAATACCTTTTGGTATCGCCATTGTTTCATCGTTATCACCATGCTGTTGGCTTTGGCCATGATGCCCCTGGTAAACCAGGCGTTTTGGGGGGCTGTAACTTTGGTGTGCTCTTTCCCTGGTGGGATATTGCCTTTGGCACAGCGGTCTTCGCAGAGAAAGCATATCCGACTGGGGTAACAAACTTAACGGTGTCGAATAATGTACTGGTTCAACAATGGCAAGGTCTGCGACATTCAATACGGCAATTATTCAGTGCCAGCCGTTCGCACTCTAACACTTCCAATGCAAACCATTGGAATGAGCTCACCAAGAAATAAGGACTGAGGTGGGAGAGGTCATTCGTTCACTCGGCTTAGCATTGGTTGGCACCATGCATCCGAAGATGCTGTGGCTAAGCTTTAGACCCTTTTTGATCGTCTCCATCTTTTGGGGTTGCGTCATTTGGTTAATTTGGTCACCCGCATTAGAGATATTAAGAACATTCCTAACGGGGTCAATCTTTACGAGTTGGATTCAGAGCGCATTAGAGATGGTCGGCTTTGATGGCGCACGCGCTTGGATTGCACCATTATTTTTAGTGATGTTGCTGATCCCCGTGATCGCAATTAGCTTATTGGTCTTTATTGCTTTCTCGACCGTTCCAGCAGTTGTGCAAAGCGTGGTGAAGCAGGGTGCCTATAAGGATCTACAGCGTTTACACGGTGGAAGTTTTATCGGAAGCTTCTTCTATACCCTGTGGTCCTCACTCATTTGCTTAGCACTTGTCTTCTTAACACTACCTGTTTGGTGGATTCCGCCATTGGTTGCTATTTTTCCTCCACTTTTGTGGGGCTGGCTGACCATGCGCTTGATGTCCTATGATGTATTGGCCAATCACGCCAGCGCAGAAGAGCGAAATCAGTTACTAGAAACCCATCGCTGGACCCTGTTAGGTATGGGCGTAGTAGCAGGGATGTTTGGTGCGGTCCCCACCTTCTTTTGGGCAACCTCCGCTCTTGCTCTCGTGCTCTTTCCCTTTGTTTCATTCGTGGCCTTGTGGATTTACTCCTTAATCTTTATCTTTTCTGCTTTATGGTTTAGTCATTACCTGTTAAATGCACTCAAGCAATTGCGTGAACAAACAAAGACGATTGATAGCCCCACGACCTTGATTGCGGATCGAACTAGTACAACAAATCCTGGAGTAATCGATGGATAAGAGCGAGAGCCGGCGCTTTGGTTTGATTGTGATCGGCGATGAGATCCTGTCTGGGCGCAGACAGGATAAGCACATGAGTAAGCTCATCGAACTTCTGAATGAACGCGGCTTGAGTTTGTCGTGGGCGCGGTATGTGGCTGATGACCCTGAGCAAATTGTTGAAACTCTTTCACAAACATTTGCGAGCGGTGACATAGTATTTAGTACCGGTGGGATTGGTGCCACACCAGATGATCACACACGTCAATCTGCGGCGCGAGCATTAAAGCGAGAACTTTCTTTGCATCCGCAAGCCAAAGAGTTAATTACTGCACGCATTATTGCCAGTGCAGAGGGCGACCCCGTGAAGGCAGATTTAAATCGTCCCGAGAACCAACATCGTTACAAGATGGGTGAGTTTCCGCTTGGTAGCGAGATTATTCCCAATCCCTACAATCAAATACCGGGATTTCGGATTGCAGAGCACCATTTTGTTCCAGGATTCCCTGTAATGGCTGCGCCGATGATGGCTTGGTGCCTGGATCATCATTACGCCGATTTATTTCATCGGAATAATTGGCTTGAGCAGAGCTTTATTGTTCCCAGTGGTATTGAGTCGACCTTGACCCCATTGATGGAGTCTGTGGAAGCAGAGTTCGAAGGGCTTAAGGTTTTTAGCTTGCCCTCAGTTGGTGATCCTGTTCGTGGCGGCGTGTTTGCTAAGCGTCATATTGAGCTCGGCGTCAAAGGTGATGCAAACCGTGTTCCTATTGCACTCGATAAGCTCAAGCAGGGTACTGTCGCCTTGGGTTTTGAGGTATATATTCACCAATAAATCATCTTTTATGCACTAAATATGTGCATAAATCAATTAATATCCATTATTTTCACTAAAATAGTGCAAAATGGAGCAAGGGTATAAACCTGCACGAGTAAAGTCCACTTCAAGAATTAAAACTGTTGTTGGCTTCGCTAATAACAAACCCGTTTGAGATCCAAATTACTTCATTCATAGAGGAGAGTTGCATGACAAAAACTGTCGCAGACGTAATGAAACTGGTCAAAGAAAAGGAATGCACCTTTGTTGACTTCCGCTTTGTTGATACCAAAGGTAAAGAGCAGCACGTCTCCGTGCCCATCTCTGCATTTAATGAAGATAAATTTGAGAGCGGACATGCTTTTGATGGTTCATCGATTGCTGGTTGGAAAGGCATCGAGGCATCGGATATGTTGTTGATGCCAGACCCAACTGCAGCCTATGTCGATCCATTCTATGAAGAGCCACCTCTAGTACTTACATGCGATGTGATTGAGCCATCCGATGGTAAGGGCTATGATCGTGACCCACGTTCGATCGCCAAACGCGCTGAAGCTTATTTGAAGAGCTCCGGTTTGGGCGATACAGCTTACTTTGGTCCAGAGCCAGAGTTCTTTGTATTTGATGGCGTGCAGTGGAACGTTGACATGCAAGGTTGCTCGGTAAAGATTCATTCGGAAGAAGCACCTTGGTCATCTGGTGCGGACATTGAAGGTGGTAACACTGGTCATCGTCCTGGTAAGAAGGGCGGCTACTTCCCAGTTGCTCCAGTCGATACCTTCCAAGATATACGCTCTGAGATGTGTCTGATTCTTGAGTCCCTGGGCATTCCTGTCGAGGTTCATCACCATGAAGTTGCAGGACAAGGTCAAAACGAACTGGGAACAAAGTTCAGCACCTTGGTACAACGCGCTGACTGGACCATTTGGCAAAAATATGTGGTGCAAAACGTAGCCCACGCCTATGGCAAGACCGCAACTTTTATGCCTAAGCCCGTCGTTGGCGATAACGGTTCTGGTATGCACGTACACCAATCCGTCTGGAAAAATGGTGAGAACTTGTTTGCTGGTAATGGTTACTCTGGTTTGTCAGAGTTTGCTCTCTATTACATCGGCGGCATCATCAAGCATGCTCGTGCATTGAACGCGATTACCAACCCAGGTACTAACTCGTATAAGCGCTTGGTCCCAGGCTTTGAAGCGCCAGTGAAGTTGGCATACTCAGCACGTAACCGTTCTGCATCGATTCGTATTCCATACGTTGCCAACCCCAAAGGTCGTCGTATTGAGACCCGCTTCCCAGATCCATTAGCAAATCCATACTTGGCATTCTCTGCCTTGTTGATGGCCGGCTTAGATGGCGTGCAGAACAAGATTCATCCGGGTGAAGCTGCTGATAAGAACCTTTATGATCTGCCTCCTGAAGAGGATGCAAAGATCCCAACCGTGTGCCATAGCTTGGATCAAGCGTTGGAGTGCTTGGATAAGGATCGTGAGTTCTTAACCCGCGGTGGTGTATTTACAAATTCGATGTTAGATGCTTACATTGATCTGAAGATGGAAGAAGTAACCAAGTTCAGAATGACCACGCATCCAATCGAGTTTGATATGTACTACTCGCTGTAATTTCTGCACTAGGTTGCGCGCTCCATGTTGCGTAATCCATTAAGCAAGGGGGCTGCCGCTGTTTCATCACCGGCCGCCCCTTTTGTTTCTAGCATGCTCGATCAAATGCCAAACTCGGTGTTGGTCTTTATCGGAGCAACCAAAGATTTAGTCTATGCCAATGCAGCTGCTGAAGCTGCTTTGGACCTATCGCGCAAGAGCTTACAGGGGCACACCCTCTACGACCTTTTTGGTGAAAACCAAGCCTTAAATCACATGATTGATGAGGTATACACTGGTCGGGCAGCCGCTCAGCGTCAAGAGCTTGTGCTGTATTCCGTCCCCGGAAAAATTTATCGTGAGCCATTAGCAGTTCATGTTGTGATTGCAATGCTCGAGGACCCAACTCTGATGATGATGGAGTGGTTTCCCATTGATCAGCAGCTCAAGAGCGAGCGTGATGAGCGTGTGTCTCATCAAGTTGAGGCCAATAAGCAATTAATGCGTAATCTCGCGCATGAGATCAAGAACCCCCTTGGAGGTATTCGGGGGGCAGCGCAGTTACTTGAGTTTGAGTTACCCGAGAAGGGCTTGCGGGAGTACACCCAGGTCATTATTAAAGAGTCTGATCGCTTACAAACTTTGGTCGACCGACTCCTGGCCCCGCATCGCAAAGCCCATGCCATGGATCCCTTAAATATCCATGAGGTCTTGGAACGGATTCGTAGTTTGGTCTTGGCCGAGTTCCCGCAGGGCTTAAAGATTATCCGCAACTACGACACCAGCCTGCCTGATATCTTGGGTGACCAGGAGCAACTTATCCAAGCAGTGCTCAATATCGTGCATAACGCCGCCCAAGCCTTGAGTGAAGAAATTCGGAGGGGTACTGCGCAGATTGAACTCCGCACGCGGGTAGCCCGTTCGGTCACGATTGCAAAGCAACGACACAAACTGGCATTGGATTTGCATGTCATAGATAACGGACCGGGTATTCCGGATGAGATCCGTGAGCGGATATTTTTCCCATTGGTGTCTGGTAGAGAGGGCGGCAGTGGCTTGGGCTTAACGCTGGCACAGACTTTTGTGCAGCAACACCAGGGATTTATCGCTTGCGAGAGTCGTCCTGGTTATACGGATTTTCATATACAGATTCCATATCGTAAGCAGGAGATGGCGGCATGATGAAACCAATTTGGATTGTCGACGATGATCAATCGATTCGGTGGGTGCTTGAGAAAGCACTCAGTCGCGAGAAAATCCCGCATCGCAGTTTCAGTAACCCTAACGATGTACTCAATGCCCTCGAGAAAGAGTCACCCGAGGTATTGATTTCGGATATTCGGATGCCACGGGGTAATGGCATCGATCTCCTTCAGCATGTGAAGGCTAGTCATCCCAATTTACCTGTGATCATCATGACTGCTTATTCAGACCTTGAGTCTGCAGTGTCATCGTTTCAGGGGGGTGCATTTGAGTACCTCACAAAACCTTTTGATATCGATAAGGCAGTAGAGTTAATTCATCGTGCAGTTGGGGAGGGGCGCCGTACGCAATCGCCCAATAAAGAATCTGCTGCCTGGCTTCAGGAAGCCCCTGAGATTATTGGTCAGGCACCCGCAATGCAGGAGGTGTTTAGAGCAATTGGTCGCTTATCGCAGTCTCAGGTTACCGTTCTGATTACGGGTGAGTCTGGTACCGGTAAAGAGCTGGTTGCTCATGCCTTGCATAAGCATAGCCCACGTGCCAAGGGCCCATTTATTGCTTTAAACACGGCAGCGATTCCCAAAGATCTTTTGGAGTCTGAGCTCTTTGGTCATGAGCGCGGTGCATTCACTGGCGCACAGGCTCTCCGTCGTGGACGCTTTGAGCAAGCAGAAGGCGGCACCTTATTCTTAGATGAAATCGGTGACATGCCATTTGACTTACAAACTCGTCTGTTGAGAGTTCTCTCAGATGGTCATTACTATCGAGTAGGGGGTCATGATCCCATTCGAGCGAACGTCCGCATTATTGCAGCCACCCATCAAAATCTTGAGGCACGCGTTGCCGCCGGCTTATTCCGGGAGGATCTCTTACATCGCCTGAATGTGATTCGGATTCGTTTACCTGCTCTACGAGAGCGCGCTGATGATATTCCAGCCCTCGCACGGCACTTTATGGTATCGAGTGCGAAGTCTTTGGGGGTAGAGGCCAAGCGTTTGTCTGATGAAGCCATTAAGGTAATTAGTCAAATGAGCTTCCCGGGCAATGTTCGACAACTCGAGAACTTATGCCACTGGATGACCGTGATGTCTCCATCCACGGTTGTCGGGGTGAACGATCTGCCGGAAGACCTTTTGTTATCAGCCAATACCCCAGTGGCAAGCTCTCCAGTTAATACAGCAACGATCGCTACCAATCCAGTAGTTGAGAGTGTGATCGCCCAACGAGCTGGTTCTGATTGGGAGAGTAATTTAAATCGTCTGGCAGTAAAAATGCTTCAAGACAACGATCAACAGGTGTTTGACTCCCTCTTGGCGCGCTTTGAGAAGTCAGTCTTAATGGCCGCTCTCGAAGTAACCCGTGGGCGTAAGGTTGAAGCCGCTACTCGCCTAGGAATCGGCCGCAACACCATTACTCGTAAATTACAAGAGTTACAAATCGACGTTTAGAAGAATCGAGAGGGCATGGCATTTACAATCATGCTATGCCTTCTCAAAAATCAATCCGTATTGCTGCTTGGAACGTTAATTCTATTAAGGTGCGATTGCCACATGTAATTCAGTGGCTAGACAGTCAAGCAAAGGCACAAACCCCGATTGATGCTCTATGCCTGCAAGAGCTCAAGCTGACCGATGACAAGTATCCGCATCGTGAGTTAGAGGCTGCTGGTTACATTAGCCTGAGTGCTGGGCAAAAAACATACAACGGCGTCGCCATTCTATTGCGCAAGAGTGCGCTGACCTCCTTGGCTAGCGATCCTGAAACGGCATTCTTACAAGTCAACAAGAACATACCGAACTTTAGTGATGAGCAGCAACGCGTTCTAGCTGCCACCGTTTGCTTTAAAGAAATGCCGCCATTGCGCCTAATCTCAGCGTATTTTCCCAATGGCCAAGATCCAGCGAGCGATAAATTTGTGTATAAGCTGAACTGGCTTCATGCACTGAACACATGGTTAGCTTCTGAACTAAAAACCCATCCACGTCTGGCACTGTTAGGGGACTTCAATATTGCACCAGAGGATCAGGATGTGCATGATCCAAAGGCGTGGGAAGGACAAAACTTAGTATCGCCCCAAGAGCGAGAACAATTTCAGAAACTGCTCTCCTTGGGACTGCATGATTCATTCCGGCTCTTTGAGCACCCACCCAAAACCTATAGCTGGTGGGACTATCGCATGATGGCATTCAGACGTAACGCCGGGCTACGCATTGATCACATACTGCTTAGTAAAGAACTGAAGGATAAGTGCACAGCAAGTACGATTGATAAGACCCCCAGGGGCTGGGAGCAGCCATCGGATCATGCGCCGGTGGTTGCACAAATTTCCTATTAATGGGGGTACGATGAAATTCATCGCCTTTGTTGTTTTGACCCTTACTAGTTTTCATTTACAGGCAGCCTGTAAGGACCAACTCATCGATACCGTTCGGTATTCAAATGAATTCATGGTGCCATATATCTTAACCAGCGAAAATCAATCGCCTCAGTTCGTCTTAATTTTAATGCCCGGAGGGGCTGGTACTCTCAATCCGCATATCAATAATGAGGGTAAGTTGCAATTTGACTTCGCTGGCAACTTTCTAATTCGTTCCAGGAACCGGTTTTGTGATTCGCTATTTGCAACAGCCTCAACTAATTCGACCGAGAGTCCAGAGCGTATGGGTGCTTTAATCAATGATCTAAATACCCGCTTTCCTAGCGCCAAAATCTGTATGGTAGGAACGAGCCGGAGTACGTATTCCACTATGGGGTTGGCAGAGAAATTCGACGGTAAGATCGATTGCATTATCCATACAGCATCGATGAATCAAATCGCTCGTTTCGACACGCGTAAGTTTAAGAGTAGACATTTAATGGTTCATCATAAAAATGATCCATGTCATTTGACTACCTATGCCAGCACGCAATCAAATCACGAGCGATATAAAACACCCCTATTCACCATGGAAGGCGGGAGCTCAACTGGTGATGCGTGCCAAGCATT
>JAIXPN010000076.1 GCA_027486235.1 Burkholderiaceae bacterium | reverse complement strand
TGAATACGCTCGTCTCTGTGGCCCTATTCCGCACGTCACCGTGGATGGCTGTTAGCCAACACCCTGCCCTATGGAGTCCGGACTTTCCTCTCCTTTCTGACGAAAGCAGCGATTGCCTAGTTAACTCTGCGCTGACAGTCTAAACGAGGAAGAGCCTTTTGTTTGAAATAAGCTAATCGGCAAGCGTCCAAGCGATAGTCTCACCGGCACGCAAGGGAACGAGTACCGTATTCCCTAAAGAAAACTCAAAGGGTACTTTTTCTGGGATATTGATCAAGGTGATTTTGTCTTGATTGCGTGGCAAGGCATAAAAATCGGGGCCAAAGAAACTCGCAAAGCCTTCCAGTCGATCAAGACGATCAACGCTATCAAAGGCTTCAGCATAAAGACCCATTGCATTGTGGGCTGTGTAGCAACCTGCACAACCACAGCTACTTTCTTTCTCACCTTTTGGATGAGGAGCGCTATCTGTACCCAAGAAAAATCGTGGGTTACCACTGGTTGCAACTTCCATCAGGGCAAGGCGGTGTTCCTCACGCTTCAGAATTGGCAAACAGTAATGATGAGGACGGATTCCACCAGTAAATAAACTATTTCGGTTCATCAATAAATGATGCGCAGTAATCGTTGCAGCCAATGTCTTCTTGCCACCTGTATCAGCGTCACGCACATACTGGGCAGCTTGTTTGGTTGTAATGTGCTCAAAGACAATCCGCAGTTCCGGAAAATCTTTTCTCAAAGGTTCCAAGATTCGATCAATAAAAACTGCTTCTCGATCAAAGATATCAATCGCTGACTCAGTCACCTCACCATGAATTAACAAAGGTACAGAGTGCTTTTGCATTGCTTCCAGGGCTGGATAGGCATGTTTTATATTCGTAACCCCAGCATCACTGTTCGTAGTTGCCCCAGCAGGATATAACTTAAATCCAATAATTTGGTGTTCGCTTGCCTTACGAACCTCTTCTGCACTAGTGTTGTCTGTCAAATACAGAGTCATCAAGGGATTAAAGTTAGTTACTCCTAATTGCGCCAAGGCAGCATCAATACGTGAGCGATAGGCTTTTGCTAAGTCAACCGTAGTAACAGGTGGCTTTAAGTTTGGCATGATGACAGCGCGAGCAAACTGCTTGGTGGTATGTGCTAATACATCTTTCAATACTGCACCATCACGCACATGTAGGTGCCAGTCATCGGGGCGAGTGATTATCAGCTTCTTACTCATCATCAATCGATCAAAATGATTCGGAAATCATTCACATTGGTTAAAGTCGGCCCAGTATGAACTAAAGCGTCGAGCTTCGCAAAGAAACCATAGCAATCATGGTCTTGTTGAAACTGACTAGCGCGCAGCTGTAAATTTTTAGCAGTCTGACGAATGTCTGGGGTAAACCATGCTCCGGCATTCTTCTCACTGCCATCAATGCCATCAGTATCAGCTGCTAGTGCTGAAACTGTTCTGAGATCAGCTGTAGCAGCAAATAATGAAAGCAAAAACTCACTGCAGCGACCACCCCGACCTTTAGTTCCTGATGGCAAGGTGACGGTACATTCGCCACCAGAAATAAGCGCAAGCGGAGGCTTTGCCCACTCGCCATACTGCGATAGCTCTCGTGCAATACCAGCGTGCACCAAACCAACATCGCGGGCCTCACCAGTGATGGTGTCGCCCAAAATAATTGGCTTGTAACCAGCCTGTTTGCAAAACAGCGCGGCAGCCTCCAAGCTACGATGAGCGGTTGCAATCACATGATTGCGAACTGGTGACTGGTGCTGATCAATATCAGACTGCTTCAGGGTCTCAGGAATTTCTCCACGCTCACCTTTTTGTAAATGATGAATCACGGATAAAGGTATCTTGGTCTCACCCAATCCATACTTCGCCAGTATCTGTAAAGCATCCGTGTAACTGGAGTAGTCAGCTGCACAGGGGCCACTTGCAATATCGGCTGGGTGATCGCCGGTCACGTCAGAAATTAATAAAGCCTCTACCCGAGCCCCTTTTGCCAAGGCTGCGCGGGCTAAATTACCACCCAAAATTGCTGACAAATGTTTGCGCACTACATTCATTTCTTCTATTGGAGCGCCACTGTGCAAGAGTGCTTCCGTGGTTTTGCGCATATCAGCAATCGAAATACCGGACTGAGGTAAGGTCAGAAGACTAGACCCACCGCCAGACACCAGGGCAATCAGGGTATCGCCGGGATTTAGCTGATTTACTAATTTCAATATTTCGGCTGCCCCATCCATGCCAGCCTGATCTGGGACTGGGTGCCCAGCCTCAACGATTTTGATGAATTGAGTTGGGGCAGCATGACCATACCGCGTTAACACCACACCCTCAATCGGTAATGCTGGCCAATATTGCTTAGCGTAAGACTCTAGGGCGCTTGCCATAGCTGCACTGGCCTTACCAGCACCAACAACCAAACAACGTCCTTTAGGTTCATTGCCCTTTGGAAATATTTTGGCCAAATACTCAGGGACGATTTTTTGAGGATCGGCGACAGCTAAAGCTGCTGCAAAAGCACCCTCCAGAAGCTGACGCTGATTGGATGAGGATGAATGTGTAGACATGGCTCAATTTTAAGCCGATTTGTCACTGGAACCATCGGGATCGATTAGGCTACTTTCTTGCATTCGCCACATCGAGGCATACCGTCCGTTTGCCAACAGCAGATCTTGATGAGTGCCACGCTCTATGATGCTGCCCTGATCCATAACCAGTATTTGATCAGCATGGACGACGGTAGAAAGTCGATGAGCAATAACAAGGGTGGTGCGATTGCGCGCCAAGTTAAATAGCTCCTCTTGAAATGCTCTTTCTGTTTTGGAATCCAATGCTGATGTAGCCTCATCAAAAATCAGCATGGCTGGCTTTTTAAGCAAGGTTCTGGCAATCGCTACACGCTGCTTCTCACCACCCGATAATTTAAGCCCACGTTCACCAACTTGGGTTTCATAACCGTCTGGTAAATGCTCAATAAACTGACTCATTTGCGCAGCACGTGCTGCCTCACGAATTTGATCGATGCTGGAACCAGGACTTCCATACGCAATGTTGTATGCAATAGTGTCATTAAACAAAACCGTATCTTGCGGAACAATACCAATTGCTTTTCGCAAACTTGCTTGTTCAAGGTCTTGAATATTTTGACCATCAATCATAATGACACCAGATTGAATATCGTAGAAACGAAAAAGCAAGCGCGCGAGGGTGCTCTTGCCGGCACCACTTTGCCCAACCACTGCCGTAATCGTACCGGCTGGTATTGTGAAGCTGACATCTTTCAGAATCTCACGTTTGGCATTGTATGAAAACCAAACATGTTCAAAACGTACCTCAGGGCCTCTCGCAAAATTATGAATCACTAGGGGAGGCGCATTATCTTTATCTTTAATTTCTTGATCAGCATTTAATAATTCAAACATACGGTCCATATCGGTAATGGATTGCTTCATCTCACGATAAATAACCCCTAAGAAATTTAGCGGGATGTATAACTGAATCATCAGCGTATTCACCAGCACCAAATCTCCTAGGGTCATTGAACCATCTACCACCCCTTGAGTTGCGCGCCATAGAATCAACACTAAACCAATCGCAATAATGGCTTGCTGACCTAAATTAAGAATTGCTAAGGACTTTTGCGACAAGATGGCTGCAGATTGGTAGTGCTTTAAATTTTCATCGTAGCGGCGAGATTCAAATTCTTCGTTACTGAAATACTTCACAGTTTCAAAGTTCAATAAAGAATCAATCGCTCGTTGATTAGCGCGCGAATCCATTTCATTCATGGTACGCCGGTAATGAGTACGCCACTCCGTTACTTTGATGGTGAAGATAATGTAAACCAGTAAAGCAACAAAGGTAATGATTGCAAACCAAATATCGTAGTAATAGGCAAAGTAGGCCAGCACCAGTACAAACTCAATAATGGTGGGCAAAATACTATAGAGAGAGAAAGATACTAGCGTTTGAATCCCACGCGTACCTCGCTCAATATCGCGACTGACACCACCAGTCTGCCGGCCCAAATGAAACTGTAGCGTTAGCGCATGCAAGTGCTCAAAAACTTGCAAGGCAATTTTGCGTACTGCATCTTGAGTCACCTTGGCAAACAAGAGCTCACGTAACTCAGAAAACAAAGATGCGGATAGACGCAATGCACCGTAAGCGACGATTAGGCCTGCAGGAACAATTAAATAGGTTTGCAATGAACCTGGCTTGAGGTTCATGGCATCAATTAAATCTTTCAGTACGATAGGCACACCAAGATTGGCAAATTTAGCCGCAATCAAGCATGCAATCGCCAAGGAGACTCGCGTGCGGTGCTCTAGTAGATAGGGCAATAGATCTTTAATGACTCGCCAATCTGAGCGCTGACGTGAGGTGCCGCCAGGTAATGGCGTGGAACTACCTGGCCGATATCCCATCATCGTTTAATGATTTCCTTCACTATTTCCAAATAAGAAGTGTGGCTCTGTAAAAAATTTCAGAATTGCATCTCGATTGGTATGTGAAAAGCATTTCTCAGCCGCTTCTTCATAAGGTAACCAGATATAGTTCAAGTGCTCTCGGGGCGATAATCGAACAATAATATCGACTGGAACTTGTAGAGCAAACCAATGCTCTTGATTGTGTTCCACGCCTGGAGGATAGCGATGACGCCATTTCGGATAGATCTCGTACTCCACCTGGTGATGCAGATTTTGCAAAGCACCCTTTGGCAATGCATGGACATCAATACCAGTTTCTTCAGCGACTTCACGGATAGCCGCTACTTCTAATGACTCATCGGGACTATCCAAGCTACCCGTTACGGATTGCCAAAAGTCAGGGCGATCTGCCCGTTCAATCAATAAGACATCGCGATTCAGATTATGTATAAGAACTAAAACTGAAATCGGTATTTTCAAATCAAGCTGCCGGGTTTGTATTACGTAAACGAATGTGCAATTCGCGTAACTGTCTTTCGTCGACTGGGCTTGGGGCCTGCGTTAATAGGCACTGCGCACGCTGCGTTTTAGGAAAGGCAATGACATCACGAATCGATTCGGCACCAGTCATCATCGTTACGATTCGATCCAAACCAAATGCAATCCCTCCGTGTGGGGGAGCTCCATATTGCAAAGCATCTAATAAGAACCCAAATTTCGCCTTTGCCTCTTCGGGGCCAATCTTTAAGGCTCTAAAGACTTGGCTTTGAACCGCCTCTTGATAAATACGAACTGAACCACCACCAATTTCGCTACCATTAAGCACCATGTCATAAGCTTTAGCTAAGCATTTGCCTGGATCAGTTTCTAAATACTTGAGGTGCTCATCCTTGGGGCTAGTAAAGGGATGGTGGCACGCAACCCAACGCGCTTCCTCTTCGTCGTAATCAAACATAGGGAAATCGACAACCCACAAGGGCTTCCATCCCTCTGTCATCAAGCCTTGCTTTTTACCCCAGTCAGAATGACCAATGCGTAAACGCAAATTGCCAATTGCATCGTTAACGACTTTTGTTTTATCGGCACCAAAGAAAATGAGGTCGCCATCTTTTGCTTGAGTGCGTTCCAAGATTCCAAGAATGGCCGCATCATGAAGATTCTTGACAATTGGAGACTGCAGACCATTACGGCCCTCTGCAACAGAATTTACTTTAATCCATGCCAAACCTTTGGCACCATAAATGGAAACGAATTGCGTGTAGTCATCGATTTCGCTACGACTAATTTCAGAGCCGCCAGGAACGCGCAGTGCGACAACGCGCCCGCCCTCTTGATTGGCTGGGCCTGAAAAAACCTTGAAATCGACATCCCGCATTAAATCAGTAAGCTCAGTAAATTCCATGGCGACACGCAGATCTGGTTTATCGGATCCAAAGCGGGCCATCGCCTCTGAATACGGCATCACCATAAATGGATCGGGCAAATCAACCTTCATCACCGTCTTAAAAATATGACGCATCATCGTCTCAAAGAGGTGACGAATTTCAATCTCATCTAAAAAGGCTGTTTCGCAATCAATCTGCGTAAACTCTGGTTGTCGATCGGCGCGCAAATCCTCATCCCGAAAACATTTTGTAATTTGATAGTAACGGTCAAAGCCAGCCACCATCAATAATTGCTTAAAGAGTTGCGGTGATTGTGGAAGAGCAAAAAACTGACCATCGTGAACTCTTGAGGGAACCAAATAGTCACGTGCACCCTCCGGGGTGCTCTTAGTCAGCATCGGGGTTTCAATATCGATAAAGCCTGCGGCATCTAAATAGCGTCGGGTTTCCATGGCAACCTGATAACGCAAGCGCAAATTCTTTTGCATTTGCGGACGACGTAAATCAAGTACGCGATGGGTTAAACGCGTTGTTTCCGAAAGATTCTCATCATCCAATTGGAATGGCGGAGTGACTGAAGCATTAAGAACCTTCAGTTCATAGCAAAGTATTTCAACTTTGCCGCTGACTAATTCTGGATTTTCAGTTCCAGTCGGTCTGGCACGTACCAAACCTTTAATTTGGATACAAAACTCATTACGCACGCCCTCGGCTTGCTTAAACATATCGGGACGATCCGGATCACAAACAACCTGCAAATAGCCATCGCGATCACGTAGGTCAATAAAAATTACTCCGCCATGATCACGGCGACGATTTACCCAACCCGCCAAGGTAATTTCTTGACCAATTAACGAATCAGTTACCTGACCACAGGTATGGCTGCGCATCGACATAAATATTCCTAATTAAGATGATTTGCTTGATTTTTGCTAGAGCTTGCTGAAGCACGCGGAGGAACGGATCCCATCGAAACAATATGTTTTAGAGCCTCTTCCACGCTCATTTCTAATTCAATGACCGAAGAGCGAGGCACGATCATAAAAAAACCGGATGTTGGATTTGGTGTCGTTGGGAGAAATACATTAACGTACTCACCTCCCAATTTACCGCTTATCTCCTCGGCAGTGCTACCCGTCTGAAAAGCAATTGCCCAGGACTCAGGATGGGGATACCGAATTAATAAGGCTTTGCGAAAGGCTTGGCCATTTCCAGAAAAAATGGTCGAAGACACTTGTTTCACACTGGAATAGATCGATCGCACAATCGGAATACGGGTTACAAAGCGATCCCAGACCTTTAGCCACCACTGACCTGCAAAACTAATCGCAAGCAAGCCTGTAAAACTAATGACTACTAAAACAATCAGAATTCCCAATCCAGGGATTTCACGAAAGTGCTTTAAATCTCCCGAAAATTGACCGGGCAAGACAGTAATGAGGGCGCCCATGACCGAACCATAGATTTGATCAATTAAGCTCAGACCCCAAGTAATCACCCACACGGTGATCGCAATGGGGATCCACACCAATATGCCTGCGATAAAGTATTTTTTCATGATTTTTTGCCTAGCCCGCTATTTTAGCGACTTAGCTTAAAACCAGTAAGAATTGCTTAAATTGAGTGGATGCGGACCAAAACAAATAAAGCGCCAACCAAAAAGCCACCCAAAAATAGGACAGCGCCCCATAATTGACGCTGTTTACGCCGCTCTTCAAAGAGCGCCTGACGCAGAAGATCAAGCTCTGGTTTTTGCTCTTTTCGACTTGAGCGCTCTAGGCTTTCCGAGAGCAAACGGGGGAGCGTCGGAATAATTTTGGCCCAATTTGGTGCCTCAGCTTTTAAACCATCAATCAAGCCATGCCAGCCCAATTGCTGACTAACCCAGCGCTCCAAGATTGGCTTAGCAGTTTTCCACAAATCTAAATCAGGATCTAACTGTCGACCCAAGCCTTCGACATTTAATAAGGTCTTTTGCAAAAGAGTTAGTTGTGGCTGAATTTCTACTTTAAAACGTCTTGAAGTTTGAAACAAACGCATTAAAACAATTCCCAGGGATATATCTTTAAGCGGACGATCAAAATAAGGCTCACAAACTGTTCTTACTGCGCCCTCTAATTCCTCTAGGCGTGTATTTTCAGGAACCCAACCTGATTCAATATGTAACTGTGCAACGCGTCGGTAATCACGATTAAAGAATGCTAGGAAATTTTGCGCTAGATAATTTTTATCAAACTCACTTAAATTTCCAACAATACCAAAGTCAAGTGAAATGTAGCGTCCAAACGTATTGGGGTCTAAGCTTACTAAGATATTGCCAGGGTGCATATCCGCATGAAAGAAGCCATACTCAAATACTTGGGTAAAAAAGATTTCTACGCCATCAATCGCCAGTTTCTTAAAGTCAACACCAGCTGCTCGTAATTCATTCGTCTTACCAATCGATACGCCATACATACGCTCCATCACAATTACATTGGTATGACATAAATCCCAAATCATTTCAGGAATCATGAGCTTGTCGGAGTCTAGGAAATTTCGCCGTAACTGACTCGCATTTGCAGCCTCACGCATCAAATCCAGCTCATCATGCAAATAAGTATCAAATTCAGCAACCACCTCGCGGGGCTTGAGACGTCTTCCATCCTCAGAGATCTTTTCTACGATGCGCGCTAAGTCGTGCATCAGGGCTAAATCGCTTTCAATCACCGGCAAAATACCGGGGCGCAACACTTTAATTGCGACCTCTTTGCCCACCCAGTCAGGGTGAGAATCATTGCCACGCAACACCCCAAAATGAACTTGCGCTACGGATGCACTAGCTACAGGGGTGGCATCAAAAGAGGAGAAGGTGCGCTCAATTGGCTGGCCCAAGGCAGCCTCAATAATTGCTTTCGATTGCTCATTCGAAAAAGGGGGTACTTGATCTTGTAATTTTGCTAACTCATTTGAAACATCGTCAGGCAGAAGATCTCGGCGCGTAGACAGAACCTGTCCAAATTTCACAAAAATAGGTCCCAAGGCTTCAAGGGCCAAACGAATTCGCTCACCACGAGGGAGCTGGCTAGGCGAGCTGCCCGACAAAACCCCAAGCAAAGTACGACGTATACCGGGCTTGAGATTATCACGAATCAAACCAAATAAATTAAAGCGCCAGGCAGTATAAAAAATGATGCTTAGGCGGGCGATACGACTCACAATCAATCCTGACTTTTATGTAAATGAGCAATACGTTTGTCTAAACGCTCAACCGCATCACGCAACTCTTGAAGTTCCATTTTATGGGAATGAAAATCGCGTTGATGCAATAAAATCTTTTTCTCCTCACTCAGGTACTCAATCATATTTTGCTGAAGATCCAAAATCGCTTTTTGGGTCAAATCATGAAAACGTTTGGCCTGAGCCACAATAAAGTGGGCTGGCGCATCACCAATAATTTGCGCTAAATCCTCTTCATACTCCCAACGCAGCTGCCCCGCAAGTTTAGCAATCAACTGAGCAAGCTCGGCATCGCCCGCGATCTTTACCGCTTTCACGGCACGCTCTTGAATGCTGCCACGTGCTGTGCTGATACCCGCTAAAGACTCGCTCGAAATTTCAAGGGTTAAGTTGGCGCTTTGGATATCCGACTCCAGCAGGGCAATTTGACCATTCGCTTTAATCTGAATCCAGGTATCCCCGATTGGTAGCACTAAGCGAATGACCTTGCCATCATGTCTTTGTAGATCATGCAATGCCCATTTCTCTCGCTGGAGAAGATGATTAATGCCAGCAACCAATAGGGTCTTGGGCAAATCAAATTTAGGGTTCATAGTGTAAAAAACCCGCACAAGGCGGGTTTTCCATTGGGGAAAGGTAAAAGCTTAAACTAATTGCTGGATACCAGCCAAAACCCAACCCCCAGGCCCGTTCACAGGCTTAGACAAATTCCAGATTTCTGTAAAGGGCTCTGCAGGAGCTTCAGCCTGCTCCCGAATCATTCCGGAGAATTGGACGCTGCACAAATACGTGTTGGTATCCGTCTCAACCCCGATCAGTTCTGCGTTCAGAGTAACCACATCGGTCTGATTGGCACCCTCAGCACGTCCCTGTAGATCACGTTGCAAACTAGCGAACATCTCAGGGGTGGTGAACTCACGCAAGGCCTCAAGATCGCCTGCATCCCAAGCTTTCTGTAAGCGTGTGAAGTAATGCTTTGCATTCGCCAGGAACGCAATTTGATCAAAGCCCTCAGGCAACTGATATGCAGGACGCTCTTCAAGAGCTAGGCTTTGGGAGCCAAAGTGCTGACTGGGGCTAGGGTTAAAACTTGGCTCTTGCAAAGCAGTGCGCTGCATTCCTGTTGGCACCGCAACAGGATTAGGGGCGTTTTTAGCACTTGCGGGCATAAAACGTCTCAAGATGAAGAGTAGAGCAAAACCAACAACCACGGCCAACAACAGGCCCGTTAGAAAAGAAGAAGCTGCCTCACCTAATCCAAAATGAGATAGCAAATAAGCAATGCCCAATCCAGCTGCTAAGCCGCCTAACATTCCACCTATGCCAGAACGCTTTGCTGCTGCAGGAGCTGCAGCTTGTGGAGCAGCAGCCTGCTGTGCTTGTGGCGCTGCTTTTTGCTGCGCTGGCGGCTGTGCTTGTTTTTGAACTGGCGCACTGGAGCTACGACCTGCATTATTGCCATTACCTAAACGCTTGGCATCGACAGTACCAATATGTGCCACAGACAAAAATGTCAGGGCAATAGTAAATACGCTTGCTTTTAAAAAGATGCTTTTCATTCGCTACGGTCTCCTGAAAACTCTATAGATTGGTAATTTACCAATAATGCTTAATCTCTAATATTACTAATAATGCTCAATATTTAATACCAATATGCAAAGCAACGATACCCCCAGTCATTCTATGGGTATCTACCTGATCAAAACCTGCCTGCAACATCATTGTCTTTAAGGCTTCAGCATCTGGGTGCATCCGAATGGATTCAGCAAGGTATTGATAGCTAGCGGCGTCCTTAGCCACTTTCTCTCCTAGCCACGGCAACACCTTAAATGAATAAACATCATAAATCGGGGCAAGCATGGCATCTGGTTTAGAAAACTCCAAGACCAGCACCTTGCCGCCCGGCTTTACGACTCGAGCCATCTCTGCCAAGGCGATTTCTTTATGGGTCATATTTCGAAGACCAAAGGCGACGCTCACAATATCAAAATGATCTTTTGGAAAAGGAATTTTCTCGGCATCAAATTGGATCGATGGGAGGGCTAAGCCACGGTCCAATA
Source organism: Burkholderiaceae bacterium (assembly GCA_027486235.1). Lineage (GTDB taxonomy): Bacteria > Pseudomonadota > Gammaproteobacteria > Burkholderiales > Burkholderiaceae > Polynucleobacter > Polynucleobacter hoetzingerianus. Next base: position 4,476 of record JAIXPN010000076.1, on the reverse strand, counting down.
ATCGATCGCGCCCAACGCTCAACATCGAGGCATTGATGTCACTTAACCAAACTTCTGCATCTGGATGCTCACCCCATTGCGCCGCTTTTGCAAATGCAGCAGCAAGGTCGCCTGTACCTCCAGCGATATCAAGCACCTTATTGCCTGGCCGCACATTGGCCTGTGCCAAAGTAAATTTTTTCCATAATCGATGCATACCCATCGACATCAAATCATTCATGATGTCGTACTTCATGGCGACAGAATGAAAAACCTCAGCGACCTTATTCGCTTTTTCGGTCTCTTCTACGCTTTGATAACCAAAATGGGTTTTAGACATAACGAATTAGTGACCACACCCATGTGATGGAGTAACCATAGGAGCATCGCGATTCGCCCCAGCAAGCTCAAGACGTTTTAGATAGTCGCTCCAAAGTTCATCTTGGTGCTCACATAAGTCATATAAATACTCCCAAGAGTACAAACCAGAATCATGTCCATCTGAAAAGGTGGGCTTAAGCGCATAATGGCCAACTGGTTCTAAATTAACAATGGCTACATCCCGTTTGCCAGTTTGTAGAACCTCCTGTCCTGGGCCATGGCCCCTTACCTCTGCAGAGGGGGAATAGACGCGCAAAAACTCAAACGGCAAACGATAGCTATTGCCATTTTCATAAGCAAGCTCTAAAACTTTTGAAGTCTCATGAACAATTACATTCGTTGGAATCATTTAAACCAATACCCTCTCAATACCACCTTGATTTGCCTTAGCAACATACTCTTGCATCCAATTGTCGCCCAAAACATACTTAGCCATTTCGACCACAATATAGTCAGCGGTAGTTTTACTATCTGCATCAAAACGGCTTAGGCCCTGAAGGCAGGATGGGCAGCTCGTTAATACCTTAATCTCTCCAGCAAATTCTTGGCGCAGAGCATGCGCACCCTTCTCCATCTCAATTTGCTTACGATACCGCACCTGGGTTGAGATATCGGGACGAGTCACTGCGAGGGTGCCCGACTCACCGCAGCAACGTTCATTCTTCGCTATTGCAGTTCCATCCTGAGTCTTGATTAATTCATTGACTGTTTTTAGCGGATCTTGCAACTTCATTGGAGTATGGCAAGGATCGTGATACATGTAACGGACACCATTGATCCCCTCCAGTTTGATGCCTTTCTCCAAGAGATATTCATGGATATCAATGATCCGACAACCTGGAAATATTTGCTCGAATTGATATGTTGCTAACTGGTCATAACATGTGCCACAAGAAACGACGACTGTCTTGATATCAAGATAATTTAGAGTGTTAGCCACACGATGGAACAAAACTCGGTTATCGGTGATCATTTTCTCTGCTTTATCAAAATCACCGTTCCCCTTTTGTGGATATCCACAACATAGATAACCCGGGGGTAATATTGTTTGTACGCCTGCATGCCAAAGCATGGCTTGGGCTGCCAACCCAACCTGAGAGAATAATCGCTCCGAACCGCAGCCTGGGAAGTAAAAGACGGCCTCTGTATCAACACTGGTTTTCTTCGGATCACGAATAATTGGTACGTAATCTGCATTCTCAATATCAAGCAATGCCCGCGCTGTTTTCTTCGGCAAATTACCAGGCATTTTCTTGTTAACAAAATAAACAATCTGCTCTTTAACGGGTGGCTTGCCAACAGTAGCAGGTGGCTGCTGGGTTTGCTGCTTGGCCCATTTCTTTAGTAGTTGATGGGTAAAGCGTTGTATGCCGTAGCCCCACTCAATCATTACTTTGCGAGTTAAACGAATTGTCTCTGGATTACTTGCATTCAAGAAAAACATTGAAGCCGTAGTACCAGGATTAAACCGGCGCTGCCCCATCTTGCGTAATAAATTACGCATATTCATGGTGACATCACCAAAATCAATTTTGACTGGGCAAGGCGTATGACATTTGTGACAAACCGTACAGTGGGCAGCTACATCATCAAACATCTCCCAATGGCGTACGGAGATACCACGACGAGTCTGCTCTTCATATAAAAAAGCTTCGATGAGTAAAGAGGTTGCCAAGATCTTATCGCGAGGGCTGTACAGTAAGTTAGCACGAGGTACATGAGTGGCGCAGACAGGTTTACATTTACCGCACCGCAGGCAATCCTTAACACTATCAGCAATTGCACCAATATCACTTTGTTGCATGATCAGTGATTCATGACCCATTAAACCAAAGCTAGGTGTGTAGGCCATTTGCAAATTGGCATTAGGCATCAATTTACCTTTGTTGAAATGGCCATTTGGATCAACGCGCTGCTTATAGGAACGGAAGTCTTTTAATTCTTCTTCACTCAAATACTCTAATTTAGTAATTCCAATACCGTGCTCACCTGAAATAACGCCATCTAAAGATCGAGCTAGAGCCATGATGCGATCGACAGAGTGATGGGCATCTTGCAACATTTCATAATCGTCTGAATTCACTGGAATATTCGTGTGTACATTGCCGTCACCTGCATGCATATGCAAGGCAATAAATACGCGTTTACGTAATATCTTTTGATGAATACTCACAATTTCCTTAAGGACCAACTCAAAGGATGCGCCACCAAAGATGATTTGTAGTGGAGCCAATAATTGTGTTTTCCAAGAGGCGCGCAAGCTCCCATCCTGAATCTGTGGAAAGTAATGCTTGATATCTTCCAACCAATCAGACCATTGATTCCGTACTGTATTAATTAATGTTTGCGCCTGCAGCACCCGATCACCAACCATCTCAGCTTGCGAGATGTCTTCGATTTCCTCATTAGCCCGAATTGGTAATAGCGGCTGCTTTAAATAACTCTCTAATGCATCTAGTAGCTGTAACTTATTTTTTAGAGAAAGTTCGATATTGATCTGCTCGATCCCATCGGTGTATTCACCCATTCGGTCAAGTGGGATGACCACATCCTCGTTGATCTTAAAGGCATTAGTATGTTTGGCAATAGCAGCTGTTCGTGCTCGATCTAGCCAAAACTTTTTGCGGGCTTCTGCACTTACAGCAATAAAACCTTCGCCAACACGTCGATTGGCCATGCGCACCACTTCACTGGTTGCGGCAGCCACTTCCTCTTCATTCTCTCCGGCAATATCGCCAATCAAAACCATTTTGGGTAAGCCATTCCGCTTTGACTTGGTGGAATAACCCACTGCTTTTAGATAGCGATCGTCTAAGTGCTCAAGGCCTGCCAAAATAGGGCCGCCTTTTTTGCTTAAATTATCGAGATACGCTTTGATTTCAACAATACTCGGAATAGCCTCGCGTGCTTGACCAAAAAACTCTAGGCATACAGTGCGCATGTATTTGGGCATACGATGCAAGATCCACGTAGCACTTGTAATTAAGCCATCACAGCCCTCTTTCTGGATTCCTGGTAGGCCTGATAAAAACTTATCCGTAACATCTTTGCCGAGGCCGGCTTTCCTAAACTTGGCGCCGTCGATTTCTAAAATCTCCGAGCGCATCACTTTTTGTCCGGGTGATGCATGACCATCAGACCATGTTAGCTGAAAGCGAGCCTTATCGACCTCATGAATCTTTCCTAAGTTATGATCCAAGCGTTCAATATCCAACCAATTGCCATTGGGATCGACCATGCGCCAGCTAGCGAGGTTATCCAATGCGGTACCCCATAAGACTGCTTTTTTGCCTCCCGCATTCATTGCAATATTTCCACCAATACAACTTGCATCTGCAGAAGTGGGATCAACAGCAAATACAAGACCAGATAATTCTGCGGCGTCTGCAACACGACGTGTCACAACACCGGCGCCTGAAAAAATAGTTGGCACCAGCTCTGTCAAACCAGGAAGTATTTGTTTCTCAACCGCACCTAAATCAATCAGTTTTTCTGTATTGATAACGGCAGACATTGCAACCATTGGGATGGCGCCACCGGTATAACCTGTGCCACCGCCTCTCGGGACAATAGTCAATCCTAGGTCGATACACGCCTTTACTAGGTTTGGTATCTCAGCTTCAGTGTCTGGCTTTAAAACGACAAAGGGATACTCCACACGCCAATCGGTTGCATCCGTTACATGCGCTACACGTGACATTCCATCAAAAGCAATATTGTCTGCATGCGTATGTTTAGAAAAGATACGCTTTGCTTGCTTACGTAATTGAGAAACTGTATGAAACTCAGTTTCAAAAGATTGCACTGCATTTCGAGCGCTCGCCACGAGCAAGCCAACTTGATCTGCTGATCCATCAGAGGTACGTTTTTCGACCTCCCGCAAACGATGCCATAAAGCATCAACAAGTGCTTGTCGACGTTTTGGGTTGTCGAGCAAATCATCTTGCAAATAGGGATTGCGCTGTACAACCCAGATATCACCCAAAACCTCAAAAAGCATCCGCGCCGATCGACCCGTTCGCCGAACACTTCGTAATTGCTCAAGAATTTCCCAGGCTTCCTTGCCCAAAAGGCGAATTACAATCTCTCTGTCCGAAAACGAGGTGTAGTTGTAGG
>JAIXPN010000006.1 GCA_027486235.1 Burkholderiaceae bacterium | reverse complement strand
GTTTGCATCTGCGATAGGTGGCAAAGGTGCAGCGCCCGTTGAGATCATCGCGCAATTTGCCCAGTCGATGGGCCCAGTTGATCACACTGCTAGTACAGGTTCCGCCGAAATCCTGGTCAAACGCACGAGTTCGAGTCCTTTCTTGGCTTGCTTAGCCAATGCGGCAGCATCTCATGTGGTTGAGCAAGATGATGTGCATAACGGATCCGTGTTCCATCCGGGTACCATCGTTTTTCCCGCTGCATTAGCCTGTGCACAGGCGAAACAACGCAGTGGTGAGGAACTTCTAACTGCGGCTGTTGTTGGCTATGAAGTCGGTATTCGGGTTGGTGAGTTCTTAGGACGCTCGCATTACAAAATCTTTCACACAACTGGCACAGCTGGCACCCTAGCGGCAGCAGCAACAGTCGGGCGCCTACTCCACCTAGATCCCGTACAAATGCTGCACGCGTTTGGCTCTGCTGGAACACAATCAGCCGGACTGTGGGAGTTCTTGCGCGACGCGGCGGATTCCAAACAACTCCATACTGCGCACGCCAGTGCTATGGGTTTGATGTCTGCCTATTTAGCAAAGGCAGGTTTTACAGGGGCCAAAAAGATCCTTGAGGGATTGCAAGGCTTGGCTGCGGGCATGTCAAGCGATGCCAATCCTGAGAAATTAATCGATCGCCTTGGATCACGGTGGTGTATTGCGGAGACCTCATTTAAATATCACGCCTCGTGTCGTCATACTCACCCCGCTGCAGACGCACTCCTGCACGTTCTACAAAACAATCCTATTCAGCTGCAAGAGATTGAACGTATTGAGACCTTCGTACATCAAGGCGCGATTGATGTGCTGGGTCCTGCCAGTAAACCAAGTACGCTTCATCAGTCGAAGTTCTCCATGGGCACGGTCCTTGCCCTAGTCTGTAAGTTCCACTTTGCTGGCCTGCAAGAATTTGCTGATCACTTTCAGGATGCAGAGATTTGCGCTCTACGCGATCGCGTGACGATGACTCTTGATACTGAGGTGGATCAGGCTTATCCACAACGATGGATTGGTAAAGTGAAAGTACATCTGAAGAATGGCAAGGTAATTGATGGCCGTGTAGATGAACCCAAAGGCGATCCTGGGAACACACTTAGTCGTGAGGAAATTCAGGAAAAAGCATTTCGACTTGCCGCCTTTAGTCAGGGTGCTAGCAAAGCAGAAATGCAAAAAGCAATTGCTTTATTGTTTGATATCCGTCACGCCAAAATTGTTCCATATATCCTCCCTTAATCTGGAGCATCGTTATGAACTTACCTCGCTCTCCACTTGCTGATGCCTGTAGTTTTTTGTTTGTGCCTGCCACTCAACCCGAACGCTATAGCAAAGCGATAGCCAGTGGTGCCGATGGAATCATCATTGATCTCGAGGATGCGGTTGGCTTTGATGACAAACCAAGAGCGCGCGAGTTACTGAAACATGCTTGGTCATCGATTTCTGCAGAGCAAAAGCAGCGCATCATCATTCGCTGCAACGCACCTGGCACCTCTTTTTATGCTGCCGATTTAGTGCTTGCTAAAGAATTGCAAGTGAAGTATCTGATGATTCCAAAAACAGAATCTCGTGATCACGTTTATGGCGCCGCAGAGGAGCTCAGCAATACAGCATTCATCCCGATGATCGAGACCCCCCTGGGTTTGCATCATCTCAATGAAATTGCTAGCGCCCAACAAGTTTTGCGTCTTGCGTTAGGCAACCTCGATATGCAAGTTGAATTAGGCATGAGCTGTGATGAAAACGAAACAGAAATTGATACCGCGCGCTTCATGATGGTTTTGGCATCCAAACTGGCACAAATTGCCCCTCCAATTGATGGGGTTACACCCTCAACCGATGATGAAGCCCGGATTTTTGCACATGCACAAAAAGCGAAGCGTTTTGGTTTTGGTGCGAAGTTATGCATTCATCCTAAACAAATCCCGATCGTAAAGAGGGCTTTTGCTCCAAGCCCCGAGGAGATTGACTGGGCGCGGCGTGTGATTACTGCCGATCAAGCATCCAAAGGACAAGCTGCTAAGGTGGATGGAAAAATGATTGATCGTCCGGTTGTCATGCTTGCCCGCAGAATCCTCGCACTGGCTGGTAATCCCTAAGTTTCTTCAAATAAAAACATGGCAAAATAGCCGCTGTTTTACCTCTTTTGGAGACTGTGAATGAACTTAAAAAAACCTTTAAACGCATTGCTTGCAGCCGTCCTTGGCACAGGCTTGCTAATGTCTGGCGCAGCCAATGCGCAGAAGTATCCGGATAAACCAATTACTTTGGTTGTCCCCTTTGCAGCAGGTGGTCCTACTGACACAATCGCTCGCTTAATTGCAGTCCCAATGGGCAAAAGCCTTGGTCAAACTGTCGTTGTTGAAAACGTTGCTGGTGCTGGTGGCACGATTGCTTCAGCAAAAGTAGCTAAATCAAAACCAGATGGTTACACCATCTATATCCACCACATGGGCATGGCAACTGCTCAGGCTTTGTATGACAAACTCCCCTACGATCCAATGAAGGACTTTGAATACATTGGCCAAGTAGCTGATGTACCCATGGTGCTCTTAGGTCGTAAAAACTTACCACCAAATAACTTTAAAGAGCTTGAGGCTTACATCAAGACCAACAAAGATAAAGTAACCATGGCAAACGCTGGTCCAGGTGCAGTATCCCAGTTGTGCGGCTTGATTTTCCAAAGCAGATTGGGTGTGCGCGTAACCACGATTCCATATAAAGGTACTGGTCCTGCATTAACTGATTTGTTGGGTGGTCAAGTTGATATCCTGTGCGACCAAACCACGCAAACCATTCAGTACATCAAAGAGAATCGCGTTAAGGTCTATGGTGTTACTACTCCAAAGCGCCTGTCTGCCATTCCTAATGTACCCACATTGGATGAGCAAGGTTTAAAAGGCTTTGATGTAAAAGTATGGCACGGTGTTTATGCTCCACTCGGAACTCCAAAACCAGTACTTGACAAGATCAATGCCGCTTTGAAGAAAGCCTTGGCTGATCCAGAGGTTAAAGCACGTTTAGACACCTCCAATATTGACATCGTTCCTGTTGCTAAACAGAATGGTGAGTCATTGAAGACACATCTTGACGCTGAAATCAACCGTTGGGGTCCAATCATTCGTAAAGCAAATATTCCAGATTAATTATTTGCGCTTCGTTTGAAATTAAAAGGCCGGTTCAAACCGGCCTTTTTCTTTACTGCAGTCTTTTATGTCTTAACTAAACATCCTGCCCCGCTTCCTGCGGGCCAACACGCTAGAGTCAATATCCCATGCCGAGTAAGTCACCGGCTCTGGTCTGCCCCAAACAAGCCAACGAATGCTAATGACGATCGCCCAAACTGCTAAGAACGGATCGAGCAAGTAATCCCACAGATTGGTGGACTCATGCCAATGGATCGACCATGCAATTACAGCCAAGGACACCATCAACGCTTCCCAAGATTGTTTTGTAAAGAACAAGAGGAAGGCGACAACGATCACTGCGGACACAAAAATGATGGAACTATATCCCCAACCATAAGGATCAAACATCGTAAAACCTAATGCAAAGGGGTAAAACAAAATACTCACAAAGGCGATGATGAATGGTGTTGCACTAGATAAGCGGCAGCTTGACCATGAAGACCAGGTAAACAAAATCAACATCGTACTAATCACGCTTAGATCTCCGGTCACGCCACGGATGTAAGCTACAAATGGCAGACTCCATGGAGCACCGATTTCATGAAAGGGAATCATTAAAAGAGCCGAGCATAGGAAGACAAAAATGAATCCAAATGCTCCACCTAGCCCGATACCCAAGAGGGCTCTTAATAAATGCAGAATGACAACACTGCTGACTAGGCTCAACTCAATAAGAGGAATCAGATTGATCAGGCTTGCTAGGCTCATTTAACTTCCTTTATTTCTACTGAGGGCTCAGTAATCACAGTGGACTCCAACTGAGCTTGGCGCAAATAAGCAGACAAATTACCGGTGTCCCAGGTGATCGATTTAATACGCTTGCGATTCCAGGTGTAGAGCAAAAATACCTGTCCTTGCTTATTCATGCTCATATAGGGATAGGAGAACTCTTCTTTTGGATTACTCTGCGAAGCAGATTCATCCTCTAATACTTGAATCACCTTCCAGGGCGTGTAATTACCTTTCATGGCCTGACTAGCGTTTTCAGTATTCAATTGTGGCCATGAAGCTGCGAGTACTAAACGGTGACGACCATGCTCTAGGTCATTAAAGACCATTAAGCGCGTACGATCACCCAACTCAACACCGGTAATTGCCGCATTGGGATTTGGGACAGGCAAATCGGGCGCTAGGTGCCAAAAGCGGCCAGCATCAGCCGTATGACTTACAGCAATTTGCTTTGCGCCACTACTGCGTGCTTGACGAAAATAAGCACTTGCATGTTTTTCATCATCAATAAATACAATCGGCTGCAATGTTCCCCGCCCTGAAGTCATCCGCCGTTTATCCAATACTTGACCCGACGGATTAAGGCGTAACAACTCGCCATACTTTCCAATCCATTCGTGATACACGGGAAATCCTATACTGCCATCCGCAAACAAGAGGCCTGAGCCCTTCACTAAGGTACTGAGATTAAGCAAAGGTGTGGTTACTAAGCGCTGAGGGGTGCTCCAATTCACACCCTCATCGTCAGACTTCATCACGCTGATTGAGCTACCTGCCCAACCACCAATTGAAACAGCTACAAAATAAAGTTGCAGTTGACCATTAATGTTGCGCATTGGCACTGGATTTCCCAACTTCGAGATATAGCGCCCAAGACCCTGTTGCGCACTCTCTCGATCCAACACAACGGAGGGCTGCCCCCATTGTTTTGCATTGCCATCCCAAACTGCACTTTGAATCACCACATCGGCTGCACCCTCCCGTGATCCGGCAAACCAAAAGGCACGCCAGTTTCCATCTTTGAGCGGTATGAGAGAGGCAGCGTGGACTGAGGGTCTCCCCGTATCTGGCAGCCAATCGATCTGGTTTTGTAATACGACCGTTGTGGGCTTGGCGGGTGGCTTTTTCAAAACAGGGTTTGATGGCTGCTCAACACCACTCTCTTGACCAGCCGAGACCGATTGAGAATTAACTGTTGAGGCAAAGTCAGACCAGGCTGGATGATCATTGAGCTGTAAATAAGCCATGGCGATAGCAACCACCAGAAAGATGAACGCCAGTACCCGCATCATCGACAGAAATCCTTTTGCTGACTCATATCTTTGGCGGCATTAAATGGTGCAGAAACAATGTACTCTTTCACAAAGAGATTGTCGCTCACCTGACCCATAAGCATCGCCTTAATTTCCGCATTATTGTGACGGGCCCGCATCTCCAGTCGCTCACCAATAATTTCACAATCGGCGCATAGATCTAATTTGCGCTGAACTGGAGCCTGAACAGCAAAGAAGGTATAGCGATTCGACAGCAATTTGATCTCCTTTGCCTCGCTCGATGGGTAGCCCTTGATCGTCGCCCCAGGAATGAGTAAACGGTATTCCTCATCCTTGGCTCGAAAATCACATGGGAACCAGATTGTTTTGCCCTGAAGCCTTTGGACGGTTTCTGCGCTGAAGCGACCCAAAGTACCATCCAGCGGCATGATGCTACTGGTCAAACATGCATAGGTCATAAAACAGCCCAACAATGCAGCTGGCTTACTAATCGATAAACGGACGAGGCCAGCGAAGAGGATGATGGCTGATCCGGCAAGGAGTAGCCAATGCCAAACTGGATAGCTCCATAGGTCAATGTTCCAACTCAACCAGGCTAAAGCAATCACGATGATTGTCTGAAGCAATAAAGCAACCCAGAATACAAATTTACTCAGCCGCTGCCAATGCATCGCCAATAAAATAGCAATCGCCGGCATGATGGGTAATAAGTAACGCCCTGAGCGTTGGCTGGGCAAGCAGAAGACAAGGAAAAAACCAATGATCCATAGCCAAAGTAGCTTTTGCTCAAGACTGGTCTGCTTGTAATGCCGAATTGCGAGATAAAACAAATTCAATACCAGCAAAGATAAAAATCCAGCGTTGGCAATGCCGCTTAAGAAAAGCATCCCAATGCTATCCCCACCCCAAAGAAGATCCTTGAAGTAGTGCGTATTTCGGGCGGCAAACTTACCTGCATTCTCGCCAATCACGAATTCATTCCAAATCGCCATTGGATCCGGGTCGAAGACAAACCAAAGGCAAAAGATTGCACACGAAATTACGCCGATCGCGAGCACTTTGACAAAGTCTTTGCGAATGAATTCCAGCAAATGGGCGGAGCGCCACTGCCAAAACCACAGCATTAACACCAAACAAGCTGGTGCAACATAAGCAATCGATTTATACAACAGTGCAAAGCCTAGACTGATTCCTGCTAATACCGGAAAGACCCATTTGGACTCAAATGCCCGCTTGCCAAAAAGCAATAAAACAAAGAACGGTATGCTGAGCCAAAATATCTCAGGCGGCTCTGCTAAGTAAGGTCTGCCATAGCGATAGGTATTGAAGAAGGCAAGCCAAATAAGGCTCGCCAGAATACCCAGTGAGGCACTTTTTGCAATCCCCCCTGCAACAATAGCAATCAATACGGCTGTTGCTGCTGTGTATAGCAAGCTTGGCCAACGTAAATCAAATAAGGACCATTCCTTGCCCTGCTCGGTTGAAACCATTGCCTGCCAAAACAAAAGTGGCGGCTTCGTATTCTTAACTCCCTCCATCTCAGACTGCAATGGCAACCAATGCCCCGATGCATTAGTCATGCGAACAATATGGGTATATGGATACTCATCACCATTTTTGGGAGCAAAGCGACTTTCCATTCCATACACATAGGCGCCGATTGCAAACACAAGGCAGAGAAAAAGGGATTTATATGAAATGGGTGTTTGCATATCCTCTAGTTTATTAGCCTAGGGTAAATCCTCGATGAATTCATTCGAATATCGCTGCAAACCTAGGGAAAACCTTAATCTATATATACATCTTGAGTTATATGATTATGTAAATAATGTATTGAAATCCCTGCAAAAAGCTACTTCCATTCAGGGGTGTTCAATTAAGATAAGACGTTTGCAATGAGTTCAGTTGTTTGCAATAAACCAATGGAGATTCTAAAAATGTACCTTCAATCAGTTCGTCCATTCATCAAACTAGGGCTAGGTATAGGCGCCTTAGGCTTACTGTCAATCAGCACTCCAGCAATTAGCCAAACCAGTGCTAGCAATATCAACCAATTGAGTCTTGCTGCAACCTGTGCAAATTGCCATGGTACTAACGGCGTTGGAGTTCCAAATGGGGGCATGCCACAAATTAATCATCTAAGCAGTGAAGCGATGCTGACACAACTAAAAGCCTTTAAGAGCGGTGCTCGAACCGGCACCATCATGCATCAGCTCGCAAAGGGCTATACCGATGAGCAACTACAAACCATCTCCAATATCCTTGGTAAAAAATAATAAGGAACCCATCATGAATCGTCGTCACTTTTTAGGTGTTAGCTCTGGTGCTTCTTTGGGGCTTCTCGCTGGCTGTGCTGCAAACCCAATCAATATTAGTAAAGCCAATGTCGTGGTAGTTGGTGGTGGCTATGGCGGCGCAACGGCTGCTAAGTACATTCGCATGTTTTCCAATAACAGTGCTCAAGTTACCCTAATTGAGCCCAATGCTGAGTTTATTTCCTGCCCAATGTCTAACCTAGTCGTTGGTGGGCATACTTCCATCTCCAATATTTCTACGCCATACGACAATCTGTCCAAGCGTCACGGTATTAAGGTTGTAAAAGATATGGTGACAGCGATTGATGCCAAACAAAAAACGGTTCGTCTTGCTTCTGGCGCCTCTATCCGCTACGACAAGCTAGTGCTCTCCCCCGGCATCGACATGATGATGGATCGCGTTGAGGGTCTGCAAAAGGCAAACCAGGAAGGCGTTACCGTGCAAGCATGGAAAGCCGGTCCAGAAACTGTCATGCTGCGCAAACAACTAGAGACTATGAAAGATGGTGGAGTCTTTGCGATTACCATTCCCGCCGCCCCCTATCGTTGCCCTCCAGGACCCTATGAGCGCGCCTGCCAGGTGGCGAGCTACTTCAAGCAATTTAAGCCTAAATCTAAGGTTCTGATCTTGGATGCCAATGATGATGTTGTTTCTAAGGGTGGTTTATTTAAGAAAGCCTGGGCATCAATGTATCCGGGCATGATTGAGTATCGCCCCAAACACAACGCTGTTGCGGTTGATTCCAATAAGAGAGTGATTAAATTTGACGTGCAAGATGATGTCAAAGCCGATGTATTGAATATCCTACCAATGATGCGCGCTGGTAATATTGCAGTCCAAAGTGGCTTAGCCAACTCGAATGCTCGCTGGGTCAATGTCAACTACATTAATTTTGAATCCACTGCGGCTAAAGATATCCATGTCTTAGGTGACTCGATTCAAATTGCACCACTCATGCCCAAGTCTGGCCATATGGCGAACTCCCATGCCAAGGTAGCGGCCGCTGCAATTGTGGCTGAACTAGGTGGTCTTGAAATCAATCAAACCCCCGTCTTAACCAATACTTGCTATAGCTTTGTTAGTGCAGATGAGGTTGTGCACGTTGCGAGTGTTCACCAATATGACGCTAAAGACAAAACCTTTAAAACTGTTCCTGGATCCGGCGGTCTCTCTGCTGAAGCCAGCAAACTGGAGGGTGTCTACGCATGGGGTTGGGCACGGAATATCTGGGCAGATAGCCTGGGCTAATCCGACCCTCAGGCCAATGAAAAAGCCAAGCAATTGCTTGGCTTTTTTCTTATCGTTTATCTCTTTAGACTAGGTAAATGGCCCGTTTAATTTCACTGTAGTCCAGTTGAGAGCCATCGCAATGGATACCCAAACCAGATAAGGCGCCATCAACCAACTGGAGACAGGTGAATAAGAGCGCGTTGCCAACAGAATGGCGAGGACAGATAGCCATAGCCCAATTGCCTCAATCAGCGCCCAGTCTGGGCGATGCATCCGGAAATATAAAACACTCCAAATGAAATTAAATAAACCATTCACAATAAAGAGAATGACCAGCATCCGGATTGCTTCTTGATTGGGTGCCCGGTGATATGCCATGACAAAGGCAATACCAGCACAAATAAAGATCGCCGACCACATTGGACCAAAGACCCAATCGGGTGGCTTCCAAGACGGTTGCTGCAGATTTTTATACCACTCGCCGATCTCGGTGGCCCAAGCGCCTGCAAGTGCTAAGACTAGCCCCCAAACGAGGGCAAAAATGATTGGTTTATAGTGTGCCAACCATTCTGAGCTCATACCTTAGCCATACCCAATAAATGAGCCATATCCTTAAAGAAGATCTTGATGTGCGCCATTGGATCTTTACGGACCAGTTTCTTGTGCATGTATGACTCAAAGGTTAAACGCTGAACGTCTTTATCTTCGCACATTTTGACAAAGCGCTCACGGCGCTTGTCATTGCCATACCAAAATCGCTGCATGATGCCCAAGACCAAAAACACTGTGCCGTGCTCTTTCATAAAGCGCTTACGTGCTTTTGCTAAAGCCTTGACGTTACCGGTTTCTAGTAACTCATGAACGGATTCTGCAGCCAGACGACCACCCACCATGGCGTAATAAATACCCTCTCCCGATGCTGGCGCAACAACGCCGGCCGCATCACCAGCTAAAACAACATCACGATTGTTATCCCATTTTTTTAAGGGCTTCATCGGCAGTGGAGCGCCCTCATGACGTAATAGCTCCACTTTTTCAAAGCCCGTTATTTTCTTCAGATCAGCGACTGCGCCTCGTAATGAAAATCCTTTATCTGCACTTCCGGTACCAATACTCATCGTATTGCCGTGGGGAAATATCCACCCATAAAAGTCTGGGGACAACGTACCTTGATAAAAGACGTCGCAGCGTGAGCCGTCATAGCCCTGTGGTGGTGCATCGGGCACGCGCACAATCTCATGGTACGCAAACACATAATCAACATCCTTCGCCCCAGGAATCGCACTGCGACCTACCCCGGACTTAGCACCATCGGCACCAATAATTGTCTTTGCTCTTACAGCTCCCCTTTGATCCGCCTCAGAACGGTTAGCAGAATGAACGTTGTAATGAACAATGGCGGTACCATCAATGTCACGTGTAATCTTCTCAAAGATTCCAGTGCGCCGAGTAGCGCCGTCCTTGGCAGCGCGAACCCGTAACCACTCATCGAACTTATCTCGATCAACCATTCCAACAAAACCACCATCGATTGGGATGTCTACTTTGTTATTGTTGGGTGAGATCATGCGCGCAGAACGTGCTTTAGCAACTAAGAGCTCATCTGGAATCTCAAAGTCTTTAATTAAGCGTGGTGGAATCGCTCCCCCGCAAGGCTTAATCCGGCCTGCACGATCGAGCAACAGAACTTTATGTCCCATTTTGGCCAAGTCACCAGCAGCCGTTGCACCTGCTGGGCCGCCGCCGACCACTACTGCGTCAAAAGTTTCAAGGGAACTCATGATGATCCTCCATGGGAAATTAAACGACTGTGTATTGAAGTATTTTTTTTCTGTGCTTGCGCCACTCGCTCTACAGGCCGAATGTAAAAAGACAGAATTGCTGCGGCCATAAATAAAACGGCCTCAATAAAGAAGACACTAGCGTAAGCGGTCACGGGGTCACCCAGTAAATAGCGCGCCAAATCACTGGCACCGGTTCCCAAGATTCCGCCTAATCCAAATGCGATCGCTTGAGCTGCACCCCACACGCCCATGCGCACACCCTCACGCTTCTCTTTGCCGACTCCAGCAAATTGCATCATCGAGCCAATCGCTGCAATTGAGAATGCGCCATTGGAGACGCCCAAAATAAATACTGTGCCTAAGAATGGCCAACTGGGTCCAACAATCCCAGACACCACCAGACTTAACATTGCCAAGGCTGAAGCAAAGCAACCCCCTACTGTCCACATCCGCAAAGAGGACAAGCTAGGGTTTTTGCTCTTGCTGGTTATAAAACCACATAGGAGCATGCCGCATAACACTCCCGCATGTTGTAAGCCCGACAGGCTGGTTGTTTCTCCAGGAGTCATGCCAAAAGCAGTGCCGGCAAACGGCTCTAGGATTAAATCCTGAGAGCTATAGGCCAACATCGAGATGAACACAAAGACGGTAAAGCGACGCACGCGCGATTCCTGCCACACCTCAGCGAGCGCTTCTTTAAAGCGTAACTTTGGCTGATTCGTATTCGAGGCAGACTCTTTAATTGCCTTTGGTTCAAGTCCATAGAGAGCAGTAAAACTGAGTATCAGAGCAATACAAGAAACACTCAGCGAGATTAATACTAATCGGTCAAACGAAAAGGGATCCAATAATCGACCACTAATACCAGCGGTCATGGCAAAGCCAAAAATCATCATGAGCCAGACACAACTAGCAGCCGCAGCTTTGCGCTTTTCATCAACCCGTTTAGCCAGAAGCACTAATAAAGCTGTACCACTAGCGCTAACTCCCAAACCAATCATCATGAATGCAATCACTGCCAGGGTAATACCCCATACCAGATCGTGGCTCATCAACCCTACCGCAATCGCTGCCAAGACGCCACCGCTGGCTAAGACCAACATGCCACCCTGTATCCATGGAGTAGAACGGCCACTTTGATCTGAACCAAAACCCATCCGTGGCCGAATAAATTGCACCAAATAATGCATGGCCACCAATAAACCCGGTAGGAGTGCTGGCAGAGCAAGCTCAATCACCATCACTCGATTTAAGACTGAAGTTGTTAAGACAACCACTGCACCCAAAGAGGCTTGCACTAAACCGAGTCGCGCAATACCAAACCAGGTTAATTTTGCTGTGCTGTCTAACTGACTCATCATCTCACCGACTGATCGCAAAGGCGCTGATCATCATGCCGCTCACAAAGAGTGGCACACCAAAACCGCTTAAGAACAAGGCACGCTTTACTGGATCACCTAAGAAATACTTCATCATGAGCAGTTGAGCGATGATGAGTAGCAAAATTGCCAATCCGTGAAATGAACTACCCTGCCAATATAGGAAGCCAACCACCACATATTGGGGAATGATCATCATCAAGCAGGCGTTCCAGGCTGCGCCATAGACGCCCAACTGAACTGGCAATGAACGAACGCCCATTTGGCGATCACCCTCAATTGCCTTAAAGTCATTGAGGGTCATGATGCCGTGGGCACCAATGCTATAGAGCACTGCAAGCACAATCGAAGCGGAGGATGGGAAGATATCGCCCAGCATTACAGCGGAGCCTGTAAACCATGCAAGTCCCTCGTACGATAATCCGCAAGCAGCATTCCCCCACCAACCGTTTTGTTTCAGTCTGAACGGTGGAGCGCTATATGCCCAAGCCAAGGCCAAACCAATTAGTGTTGCAACAAAAGCCCAGGGACTAATGAACCAACCCAATACAAGGGATAAGCCAGTCCATACGATTGCTACATACAAGCCCCAGCGACCGGGCATACGACCCGAGGGAATCGGTCGGTGTGGCTCATTGATCGCATCAACATGGCGATCAAACCAATCATTAATCGCCTGACTGGATGCGCACACCATGGGTCCAGCCAGAATCACACCAGCAATTAATATCTGCCAGTGACTCGTAACGGATACTCCAGAGGCTATGACGCCACAGGCAAAAGCCCACATGGGCGGAAACCATGTAATCGGCTTTAACAACTCCAAAATAGCGGATGGAGTTGGCCACGAGCGTTGGCTCGTCTGGTTTAAGACCGAAGTCCCCATTTCCACAATCCCTCAGTTGATAAAGGCAATACCATCAAGATATGCTCTAGGATTGCGAGCGACAATAAGCTTGCCAAAATCGTAGAAGATGCAACTTGATAGGGTGAAGCGCCTGTAGCAAATGCAGCCTGCCACAGTGGTACCGCAAATAAACAGGCTAACAAAACAGAAATGGGTAATAAGGGATTCATGGCCCGCTTCGTGAAATACGTATGAATGTATTTGAGATGAACCGGCAAGAATTTCTCATTGAGATTGAGAACACCTAAGAACACATTGAGCTTGGCACTTTGACGCATGGCCCACAAAATGATGAAGGTCCACAATCCAACTAAATTACTTCCCCCCCAGGTTACCAAGGCGACTGAGGCGCCCAATACAAGCAGTGCTAGCTCATGATGGGCGATCGTCTGAAATGCATAAAAGGCTTTCTTAAATCCTCGGCACTCTGCTGGGCAAGTAGTGCGTCTGGATCCAGTGACATACCCCAGTAAAAAGCCAATCTCTTGCCACGCCCAGACAAGCAATGCGCATGTAAAGCCACAATATGCCCCGGCTACCGTATTGAGATTAGCACTCGTCTTTAAACCCACTAAAGCAAATAAGAGCACGATCCCACTCATCCAAAAGGTGGTTTGATGGGTCGAGCGTGGTCGTTGATTGAGAAGCAAGATCACACCTGTGCCAAACCACCATGCAAAGATGGTGTAGAGCAAGGGAAAGGCAAAGGTGCTCATACTCATAATGAATTACCAGCTGGGCGCCAAACGTACATTTCGGGGCAACTCGTGATTGTGGACTGGCAAAAAGAATGCTCGGGCAAAAACTAAGCCAACGCGCGCACCGAGAACAGGCACCATGATTTTTGACCACAGGCCACCTTTTGCTTTATGGACATCCATTTTTTGAAACAAGGCCAGCATTTGGTTCATACAGTCGTAGAAACGAGGGTCATCCAAATTAAGTGAGATGGGAAATACTTGCTTGGTGATTTCATTAGTAATGCGCAAGACCTTCTTGTCATACTCTGTCGGAGATATTTGCATGGCTTTATAAAGCTGTGGGCGAGAATGATCCCTCACATACATCGTGCTGTAGACCGCCAGGCAGAAAAAACGAATCCAATATTTATTGAGGCCGGTCAAAAGATGTGGATTGGCGCGCATGATTAAGGCAAAGGCCTCGCCATGACGAAACTCGTCGTTACACCATCTCTCAAACCAAAGAAATATCGGATGAAAACGTAGCTCTGGCTTTTTCTCTAACTCACGGAAGATGGTGATATAGCGGGCATAACCAATCTTCTCGGATAAATAGGTAGCGTAGTAAATAAACTTAGGCTTGAAGTAGGTGTACTTCTTCGCTTTTGCCAAAAAGCCCAAATCGATACCGATATCAAAGTCTTTCAGCCATTGGTTAATAAAACCGGCATGCCGCGACTCATCACGCGCCATATAGCCGTAGAGAAGTTTCATATCCTCATTCTTTACCTTACGCTTGATCTCGGCATACAAAATACAACCGGAGAACTCCGAGGTAATCGAGCTAATCAAGAAATCAACAAACTCATCGTAGAGCTCAGGATCAATATTGGAATAGTTCTTATCCATATTGGCTGGACGTTGAAAGTGATCAGAATTGATATCGGCAGCAAACTCGGCCATTAAGACATTCCACTCTGAACGTAATGCATCAATATTGGTTTTATCAACTTCCTCAAAATTGGTTGTATAAAAACGTGGGCTTAGCACCGCATCTTGCAAAGCCATTTTGGTTGACTCATTGACTTTGGCTGCAGCCGGAATCTGATCTCGTAATAAGCTTTCAGCGGATTCCATCGTATCTCTCCAATTGTTAACGTTGTTGTGTTACCTGACCATCTAAGCTCAATAGACGGGCAAAGTGTTGTGCATTTAGAGCCCCGAATGACTCCAGATCAATCGTGCGACCAGTGCTCGGATCCAATAGGGTCAAGCGACCGTCTTGTCTTGCAATTAACTCAAAGGGTGGTTTGCTATCAATGTCGCGACGCTTACGCTCTTGCGCTAGGGTTCTTAAGGCGCCACGGACAAATCCAGCTTCTCCAACAATAGTCTCAATGTGTTTGCCCGTTTGATAATCCAAGACTGCGATAGACCCATCAGTCCGATCCTCAAAGCGCAATTGTTTGACTTGTTTTGCTGGTGCATCGGGATAACGTGCGCTTTTTCCAGACTGATGAACCACCCATGTGATGAACAGCGCTGCACCTACGATGCCCAGCATCATCCCTAGCGTTCTACGAGAGAGGCCGTGCATGTTCATGCTCATAGGCTTGATTGACTCACCTTAGCAATTGCCATCCCCTGCCCATACGAACGCTGATCTGAAGCTGCGGTGCTACTAGGGATTGAATGGGTCTCTGCCGAAGCAAGATTCACTTGGTTGATGGCTGCCCATGCTTCGGCAAACAATTTACTAACACGCTTGCCATCGGCTACACACCGAATCATGGGTTCGGGATGTGCTAATTTCCAGGCACGGGCATGAGGCCATAAATGCAGAAACGGAATCTTATCTTCTGGGTTAAGTTGAATTGGGATATCAGCGCTACCGTCCTTATAAAAATGAACTCCGGCTTGTGCAAGTCGTTTGAGGGGTAAATTAAACGTGATTGTTAACACAATACCGATGCGCATTACTAAGCGACGATTGGTCAGGGTATACATGGTGGTATTCACTGACCAATAGGCCAATAAACCAATCAGCACTAGAGCGGAGACAGAAAGACCGAGTGCCCACACAAAACCAGGCCACTCCTCGCCCCAGCCACCTGCAGACTGACTGACTGCAATTGCTTTTAATAAAACCATCACTCCAAAATACAGAGCAAACCAATGCAGATGAAAAGCATGCAGCGCAAAGGATTTGAGATCGGGGCTGCCCTGCCAAATGATTTGCTCATTATTAGGCAAAGGCTCCGGCAAACCCGGTTGAGCCTCGAACTCGTGCTCTGGTGATTGGTAAAGAGTACTCATGATGCTTAGACCAAAGGCTCACTTCTTTCAGGTGTGGCATATAAAGTGCCTGCCCCGAAATACGCCATGATCTTTTCCTCTTCGAGCAAAGTAATTTGCTCAGAACTCTTGGTTGCAGGTACATTGGCAAAGTGTCTTCCCAGAACTGCTTGCACCGATACTTGATTGCGCGCAACGCGGGCAAAGTTCATGGGCAATAGAACCCGTCTTCCACCTGCTTCAGGAGTCGTTTCGACTTCCAGATACCGAATCATCAACTCGAGACGATCAACCCAGATCTCTTTGATTGTTCCGCCACGCACACCATCGGCACCAACAACATTCAAGCCGCGGGGATCAATATCTTGCTTAGCCACACTAAAGCCACCCAATAAACGCATGGGCAAAATACGTGGATCACCCTCAGGTGTGTAATCTGGCACATCAGCACGGTTGGCATATGCACCGGGACCAATACCGTCTAACATTGGATTGCCCGTTGGCTCGATGGGCGAGCCATTTAGACCATGAGCTGGTTTAGCAGCCAAACGCTCTAAGGGCTCATCGCGTGGCACAGTGAAATCACCACCAAATTGAGTCTTAAAAGTTTTTGGCATAGGCATTCCAGCGATACCTTCAGCGCGACGCACCTTACCGGCTTGATCGTATTCAAGAGGAAAGCCTTCGCGCTTACTCTCAATGGTGAGGTAATAAACTAGGATGGCAAAAAAGACCCAAAATGCATACAAGGCCAATTGTGCGACGTCCACATATTGTGTAATTGCTCCTGTTCCCATGATGTACTCCCCTCTTAAAAAATGAATTAGCTTGGAAACTCAGCCAATCCAAACTTCGAATCAGATTGCATGCGCATTGGTCGCTTACTGATAACCAATGGACCAACCGCTACCAATGTTGCAAACAGCAGATACAACTCAATGTGATACACAAAGCTATAGCCAGTTGCTGGCGATACCAGTACAGAGCCCAGCATTCCAGAAACCGCCAAACCAGACACTAAATCTCGGATCACGCCACCAAGACCGATCGCCAGACCGGCAGCCGATGCGCTGACTGCGCCCCAAGCACCAATCACTAAACCGTTCATGCCCAAGGAGTCAAAACTCATCGCTGTTGCGAGCGTGCTGACCGCAAACAAGCCGCCTCCAAAGCCAATCAGGAAAGCGCCGATCCGAAATAAATTGGGGGATAGAAGTGGCTCAGAAAAAATGACGCAGGTGAAAGCAAAAATTCCGCAGAGAGCGCCGATAGCCGCTAAGCGATGCGAATCAATACTTCTATTAAGTACTTTGGCAGCCAACATGAAGGCGAGTAAGGCGCCTACTGAGGTCAGACCTGTTAACAAAGTGGTCGCACTGACCGATAAATGCAAGACTTCTGCGCCATACGGCTCCAAAATGATGTCTTGCATACTAAATGCCGCAGTACCCATACCAAGCGCCACTAGGAAGCGAATCACCTTATCTTGCTTGGCAAATTTCTGCCAGGAATCTTGAAAGCGAATCACTGGCTCTGAGGCTAACTGCTCCTTGGTTTTTGGCTGACGGGCCTCTTGCTTCCAAAGAGCGAGGAGATTAAGCACCATCGTCAAAGCTGCTGCGCCCTGCACCACTTGAATTAAACGCACTGGGGAAAAGTCTTTGAGGAGTAATCCAAACAACAGGCTACTAAAGACCATGCCCAGCAAAAACATGACGTACATTAAAGCCACGACGCGTGGCCGTGATTCTGTGCTTGCTAAATCAGAAGCTAAAGCCAAACCAGCGGTTTGCGTGACCTGCATGCCGGCGCCCACCAAGAGGAAGGCTAAGGCAGCGGCTAAATGACTAAACCAGATCGGCCAATTTGAATCACCCGATAACAGGATTAAAGAAAATGGCATGATCGCAAGGCCACCAAATTGCAGCCAACTGCCTAACCAAATATAAGGTACCCGTTTCCAACCGAGGAAAGAGCGGTGACGATCACTCTTAAAACCAACGAGCGCTCTAAAAGGTGCAAATAACAAAGGCAATGCAACCATCAACGCTACCAGACTGGCTGCTACACCCATCTCCACAATCATGATGCGATTTAATGTGCCGATTAGCATCACCGTTGCCATACCAACCGATACCTGGAATAAAGCGAGGCGTAACCATTTACTTAAGGGCAAATCTTTCGTTGCCACATCCGAAAATGGCATCAAGCGAGGCGATATACGGCGCCACGCTTGAAAAAGGTTGATATTGAGGGATTTCATGATCGCCGTAATGCCATCGCCTGAGAAATATAAAAACCGCGGGCAATCTTTTGAGTGCTACTAATTTGCCAAGCGTGTAATGCTTCTTCGTGTTGAATTAACTTTGCGAGAGTTTGTTCGGCAACTGGCTCAATAAAAGGCGCCCGATCACCCCTCGGAAACAATCGACCCACCGCAATCATGGTCGATAAAAAAGGATTCTTGGGGGCAAAGGTAAAGGCAATTGTTTTACTGGTTCGCTGCCCAAGCCCAGCCAAGGCCTTCGTGATGTCATGACGGTGATAATGAATCATCGAGTCCATGCAAACGACATGATCAAATTCACCTAGATGAGGATCCAACATATCACCAGCAAAAAACTCAATCGAGCCATTAGGTAAATCCGTAGGCAAACGCTCACGCGCTAACTCAATCAAGGTAGGCGAGATATCGGTGGCCATAACCTGGGCACCCCGCTTTGCTAGCTCGACGGCCAGAGCTCCAGTACCACAGCCCGCATCCAAGACACGCTGCCCACTAAGATCACTAGGTAAATAACTGAGCAAGACATTGCGCATCTCATCACGCCCAGCACGAACTGTTTTACGAATACCGCTTACTGGAGCTGTCGAGGTTAACTTAGCCCAGGCATCAAAGGCAGTCCGATCAAAGTACTGCTGTAATTGACCACGCTTCTCCAGATAAGAATGATGTTGCATATCTATCGTTTGTCTAATTAGTCAAAACCTAAGAGGTCAAAAATATCGCGATCCTTCATCGGAATCGCTGGTAATGGATCTGAGCCGGCCCATAGGGCAGCAGCTAGGCGCAAATATTCTTGCTGAACTTTATCGAGTTCAGGCGATTGCTCCATCTCAAATAAGGTTGATTTCTTTAGGCGACTCCGACGAATCACGTCTAAGTCTGGAAAATGCGCCATAGTTTTAAGGCCAACCTTTTCGTTGAACTTATCGATTTGATCGGTGGCGGCACTCCGATTAGCAATTACCCCGCCCAAGCGCACGTTATAGTTCTTTGCTTTAGCACCAATCGCTTGCACAATACGATTCATCGCAAAAATAGAGTCAAAATCATTGGCGGTCACAATCAAAGCACGATCCGCATGCTGTAATGGTGCTGCAAAGCCGCCACAGACCACGTCGCCCAAGACATCAAAAATCACCACATCGGTATCGTCGAGAAGGTGATGTTCTTTTAAGAGCTTGACGGTTTGACCAACTACATAACCACCACAGCCAGTTCCAGCTGGTGGGCCGCCGGCCTCAACACACATGACGCCGTTGTAACCTTCATAGACAAAATCTTCAACCCGTAACTCTTCGGAATGGAAATCAACTTTCTCAAGCACATCAATTACGGTAGGCATTAACTTCTTAGTCAGAGTGAATGTTGAGTCATGTTTAGGATCACAGCCAATCTGAATCACCCGCTTGCCTAACTTTGAGAAGGCCACTGATAAATTGGATGAAGTTGTGCTTTTACCGATTCCGCCTTTACCGTAGACAGCAAACACTTTTGCTTTACCAATTTTTAAATTGGGGTCAAGCTGAACCTGAACACTGCCCTCACCATCAGGTCGTCGTGACTTCATATCACTTACTGGAATATTGACTACGTTCATTGATGGGCTCCAAAGAGATTAATCATGGTTAAGTTCATTCAGCGCCCAAAATGGGCCTTTGCGTCGTACAAGGTTTCTAAAGAAATCGTCGGCAAGCCTCGCTCACTTGCAAAGCGCTCGGTATTCCGTCTGGCTTTGCCGCGAACAAAAAATGGGATCTTATTGAGCTCTTTTTGTGCCTCTGGCTCCCAAACACTCTCACCTGCTGGAGCTCCATTGGCTAGGGCAGCATTCATTACTGCCACCGGCTCTTCTACTTTGAGGGCTTCGTTTGCTGAGGTCTTTGCATGGCCATGACCTAAATGCGATGGTGCAGCACCATCGTGGAACTCAAAATCTTCTCTGAACATACCAATCAGATGCTCTTCCAAGCCCATCATCAGTGGATGTACCCAGGTATCAAAAAGAACATTGGCTCCCTCAAAACCCATTTGCGGTGAATACCGTGCTGGGAAATCCTGCACATGAATCGGTGCCGATATCACCGCACAGGGAACCTTTAAGCGCTTGGCAATATGACGCTCCATTTGCGTACCTAAAATTAACTCAGGTTGTAACTCGGTAATCTTTTCTTCAACTTCTAAGTAGTCATCGGTGATCAGCGCCTCTATTCCATATGAAGCGGCAGCTTCTCTAACCTCACGAGCTAACTCTCGGCTATAGGTACCAAGACCGACAACCTGAAAGCCCATCTCTTCAGAGGCTACTTTGGCTGCCGCCACGGCATGGGTTGCATCACCAAAGATAAAGACGCGTTTATTGGTTAAGTAGGTCGAGTCAACTGATAAGGCATACCAACGCGCCCGCGAACGCCGTGTTAACTCTTCAATATCGCACTGAATTTCTGCAAGAGCACATACCTCTTGGATAAATGCCTGTGTTGCCTTGAAACCAATTGGAATCGTTTTGGTGCTGGGCTGACCAAAATTCTTACTCATCCACTGGGCCGCACTGTTGGCTACCTCGGGGTATAGAACGACGTTGAAATCGGCCTCATGCAATCGGGCAATGTCTTCTGGTTTTGCACCCAAGGGGGCGACGACATTGACACGCACACCGATCTGACGTAATAAAGCTCTGATCTCTGCAACATCATCGCGATGTCTAAATCCTAATGCGGTCGGTCCCAAAATATTGCAACTCGGTGGTAGACCTGCTGGACGATGCACCCTCTTTTCACCAGGGGCCAAAACATACTCTCGACCAAGCAAGCGCACCATCTGATAAAAGGTTTCTGCAGCGCCCCAATTTTCTTTCTTCTGATAAGCCGGTAACTCCAGTGGCAATACCGGGACCGATAAATTGAGTGCTGCTGCCAAACCGCCCGGATCATCTTGAATCAACTCAGCGGTACACGATGCGCCAACCATTAAGAGGTCTGGTTTGAAACGGGCATAGGCAGATCGGGCTGCATCTTTAAATAATTCAGCGGTATCACTTCCTAAATCCCGCGCCTGAAATGTGGTGTAAGTCACTGGTGGACGCTTGTTCATCCGCTCAATCATGGTGAATAACAAATCAGCATAGGTATCACCCTGCGGAGCGTGCAAGACGTAATGCACTCCCTCCATGGCAGTTGCAATCCGCATTGCGCCAATATGAGGAGGTCCTTCGTACGTCCACAGAGTTAGCTTCATGTCTCTTCTCCTAGGCTGCCAACTTGGTTTTGCGCACTAAAGGACGTGCAAATAGTTCGGCTAGGTCAGCAGCCTGATCAAAACCTTGAATCGGTGTAAAGACCAACTCAATCGACCACTTGGTTGTTATGCCTTCAGCCTCTAGAGGATTTGCTAAACCCAAGCCACACACCACCATATCGGGTCGAGCAACACGGCAACGATCGAGTTGTTTCTCAACATCCTGACCCTCTGATAAAACAGTATCTTTTGGCAAGAGTGCAATCTCTTGAGCAAGATGCTGACGATGGATATAAGGCATTCCCACTTCGGTTAATGTCATCCCCAGCTCACGATGCAAGAAACGTGCTAACGGAATCTCTAATTGAGAATCTGGGAAGAAGAAAATAGATCGGCCATTCAGAATTTGTCGCTGACGATCTAGAGCCAACATGGCACGTTGCCGTTTTGGCGCAATCACTTTCTCAAAACGCTCCGCAGGCACACCAAAGGTATTTGCTGCAGCAGCTAGCCATCCTTCCGTTCCCTCAACACCCAAGGGGAATGGCGCGGCAATTCGTTTTGCGCCCAACTCCTCAAGTACGCGCGCGGTATCCGTTAAAAATGGCTGGACTAATAAGTACCGTGTGTTGGGCCCCACCTTGGGCAAATCACCCGAGCGTCGTGGAGGGAAGAATGCAAATGACGATAAGCCGAGCTCAGTAAATAGTCTAGAGAACTGATCTTCCACCACATCGGCCAAACATCCAACCACTAGCAAATCAACGTCGTCTTGTGCAGCATGTTCAGCACGAGCTTGAGGAATCTCTTTGGCAAGCGCCGCAAGACAAGCATCCTCACCTTGAGTAAAGGTTGTTTCAATGCCACTACCCGAATAATTCAGAATACGAACACGTGGGGTATAGGCTTTACTGAGACGCTCAGCCGCACGGGATAAATCTAATTTAATTACTTCAGAAGGGCATGAGCCCACTAAAAATAACATTTTGATATCGGGGCGGCGTGTTAATAATTGATTTACAACCCGATCGAGCTCCTCATTGGCATCGGCCAAACCAGCTAAATCATGATCATCAATGATGGCGGTTGCAAAGCGGGGTTCAGCAAAAATCATGACGCCCGCAGCCGATTGCACGAGGTGAGCACAGGTGCGTGAACCAACGACCAAGAAAAAAGCATCTTGAATTTTGCGATGCAGCCAAATGATGCCGGTGAGACCGCAGAAGACTTCCCGCTGACCCCTCTCCTTCAGAACATTCAGTTCTGCTACAGAGTCACACCCAGCTGGTGCAGATTGCAGAGGAATGATTCGATTCATGCCATCACTCCTTGCGAGGACTCGCGGGATTCTTGAAGACGGGCCTGGCGCAACTTCCACAAAAACTGTGCGGCATTAATCACATACGCTAGATAAGCTCCCAAGGCCAGCATCATTAATTGGCGGGGCTCTAAGAAACCAAAACCTAAAGCAAACAAATAGAGAGTATGTAAAAGCAAGACCAACATACTGAAAACATCTTCCCAGTAGAAAGCTGGGGCAAATAAATACCGTCCAAAGACCTCTTTCTCCCAGATGCTGCCGGTGATCATGATGGTGTACAAAAATAAGGTTTTGATCACAACCGATACATTGGCAGCAAACTCACCCTCACCCGTGTTTAGAAAACGAATCACCAAATACAGGCTAATGAGGAACACAATAAATTGCACCGGCGCCAGGATTCCCTGGACCAATGTCCACTTCGAACGATCTCGACGTAATCGCTCTTCTGGCGTATAAAGGGATTGTGTTTGACTTGCCATGTGCTCCTTCTTCCTTATGCAGCCTGGCCCTCATGTGTATATGTAAACCTAAGTTTACGCTTTTTTATGTTTACAAATCTAGGAAAAAACCCTTATAAGTGTCAAATAATTTTGACAGTTTAGCTATCAAATGGTTAACCTTATGGAAATTGGAGAAAAAGGCAATTTGGGGCTGCCTTTTTTAGCGATCCAAGCCCTGAAATCCTCCTCTTTCAGGAGAATTTTGGAGCTTGGGTGTCATAAATGTTGCATTGCAGCATGAATTACACGTACAGGGGCTTACAGAAGTGGATCAAATACGTCTAAACAATACGCAAAGTAACGCAGATAAAGGCAAGGAAAATCGAGGATGGCTAAAGAAATTCCGCTTAAGCGCTCTCATTCCAGGCTTGGATTCGGAGCCCAAAAAGGAAGAAGCCCCGCATGAACTTGCTTATCTATTAAATAAAACCATCGAGGCTCAAATCATCCCCCGCCTGCTTCTCCAACATAGCCATACCAATCAAGCGCTTGCGCCTCATGCAGACCAGCCTATATCCGCCGATGAGGTCAAATACTTTGCTGAGCTATTAATAAATAGCTCTAATGCGATTTGCTTGGGCTATGTGAAATCATTAGCTCTTGAGGGCCGTAGCTTAAATGAGATCTATTTAAATTTAATTGCCCCAGCCGCACGAAGAATGCAGTGCTATTGGGAGCTCGATGAGCATAGCTTCACAACAGTAACCCTAGCCCTGGGACGAATTCAGCACATCATGCAAGAACTCAGCCCTGACTTTCGGAATCAAGAAGATCAGCACAGGAATCTTGCCGGAAAGGCTCTACTTTTTGCCATGCCCCACTCCCAGCACACCATGGGCGTATTTATGTTGAGCGAATTTTTTTCCCAAGCAGGCTGGGATGTTTGCACCCTTTCAAATCCCAATGAAGAGGATATTCTCGAGCTATGTGCACAGGAGTCATTTGATATCGTTGGCATCTCAATCTCCTATGAGCTTCAGTGGAGTGGCATGCAAGAGTTAATTGCGAAGATCAGAACATCATCGATGAACTCACAAATTGGCGTAATGGCTGGCGGAGCCCTCTTTAATAGTAAGCCCGAGCTCATGCAAGAATGTTCCGCCGACATTTGCACTCTCAGTGCAGCCGACGCCGTAATTGCTGCTGAAAATATCTTAAAATCACGCGTTTAGTGACTGAACGACCCGAGTAAATAGTGAACAATCGATCTAACCCCGCCCACGTATTCGGGATGCTCAATCCGGATGAGGTTGCTCATATTGTTCAGGCTTCTGCGGATATTTCTTTAACCCTCAATCAAGATGGTGTTATTCAAAGTATTGCGTTTGGCAACCCTGACTTACGAGGCCCCAATCTAGAAAATTGGGTGGGCAAAAATTGGCTCGATGTAGTGACTGTCGAAAGTCGGCCAAAAATACAAGCGCTACTCCAAGATGCCAACGAAACAAGTTTGTCTCGCTTTCGACAGATCAATGTTCCATCACCGGGTACGGCCGATTTGCCACTCTTATGCGCAACTCTAAAAATTGCGAGTACCGGTCAAATTATTGCGCTCGCTAGAGATCTTCGTGAGATCTCGCTACTGCAACAACGTTTAGTTGACGCTCAACAAGCCATCGAACGTGACTATACGCGCTTACGTCAACTTGAAACACGATATCGTGTCCTCTTTGAAATGGCCTCTGAGGCCGTCATTGTCTTGGATGGCAATACCTTCAAAGTGATCGAAGCAAACCCGCGTGCTGCTGATTTGCTCGGTGATTCAATTAAAAAGTTAAGTGGTCGCTTATTAATCGATTACCTGGCAAAGGGTGATCGTATTCAAGCACAGTCATTGCTCAGTAAGGTGGCCTACACCAGCACAGCAGCTGATTTAAGTACGAGCTTATTAAGTGGTCAAGAGGTGTATTTATCTGCAGCACCATTTCGGAATGAAAATCAGTCGTTGATATTACTGACCCTCAAGCGCTCTGGTGAGTTTGTTGATCGTCAAGATTCAAGTGCTCAATCGCTAGTGATTCAGGCTCTTGAAAATGCCCCCGATGGTTTTATTGTGACCAACTCGGCAGGTAAAATCTTAACGGCCAATCAGGCATTTTTGCGCTTAGTGATGAGCGACAAACTTGAGCAGGTGCTTGACGAGTCCCTAGAGCGCTGGTTAGAACGCTCCAGCGTTGATTTGCGGGTGATGCTTTCAAATCTGCAAGAAAAGGGTTCGATCAAATTATTTGCCACCTCAATTCGGGATTCTTTTGGCACTTTGCATCCTGTCGAGATCTCGGCCGTCTCTGTACCCTACCCCCACGCCTGTCTTGGCTTCACCATCCGCGAAGTGGGCTCACGCATTCGCTCCAAAATTCAACCGGAAGAATCCATTACGCGTTCGAGCGAAGAGCTTACCCAATTGGTTGGTCGTCTACCTCTCAAAGAAATTATCAATGAGACCACTGACTTAATTGAGCAACTGTGTATCAAGGCAGCGCTTGATCTCACTCGCGGTAATCGTGTCTCCGCCTCAGAAATGCTGGGGCTATCTCGCCAGAGCTTATATATCAAATTACGCAAATACAATCTGAGCGATCAAAGCAAAGATAGCGACATCGAGGAATAAGATGTCTAATCAGGTAGCGGTCATGACCTTGGTCAACATCAAACCGCAAGCCATGTATTCTGGTATTACGCGCCTCATGTTTAACCGATTTAGTTTGTATCGGCCCTCCGGACTCATTCTGCAAAAGCATATGGGCTCAGGTAAAAATGGTGGCTTCTTAATTAGTCCAAGCGCCACTCATCAGGGTCTGTTTTGCTTATTTGATAATCTTGCCAACGCGACTCAGTTTTTAAAAGAATCCCCTTTGCTCGCGTGGTATCGCGATCATGCTCAAGAACTCTTCTCAGTCAAGCTACGTGCGTATTCAGTGAAAGGCAGCTGGTCTGGTCATCAATTACAAGAATCGACTTCGCTACCTTCATCTGGTCCGGTTGCCTCTCTTACCCGCGCCTCCATTAAACCCACACGAGCCCTCTCGTTTTGGTCAAAGGCACCTTCTGCGCAAACTGATTTAGAACAAAGTCCTGGATGCTTAATCTCGGCCGGGGTTGGCGAGGCACCAGTTCTTCGCCAAGCAACCTTTACAGTTTGGCAATCACAGGCTGCGATGGATGCCTATGCACGCTCCGGGGCTCATCTAGCAGCAATCAAAGCAGCCATGCAAGGTGATTATTTTTCTGAATCAATGTTCGTGCGTTTTCAGCCCTTTGATGCCGAGGGCTCTTGGAAGGGAAAACGACTTGACTAAATTACCCAAGAGCAAACCCATTGTCGTGATTGGCGGTGGGATTGGTGGTCTAGTTAGCGCCCTTGATCTAGCAAGCACAGGCCTTGAGGTGATCGTTCTAGAAAAAGAGCAGGCTCTTGGTGGAAAAATTCGGCAGATTCAGTGCGCTGGCAAAGGGGTTGATTCAGGTCCGACTGTATTTACGATGCGCTGGGTCTTCGATGGCATCTTTCAAAATGCTGGCTGTCGTTTAGAAGATGTTTTACAGATTGATCAACTGAAAATTCTGGCTAGGCATGCCTGGAGTTCAACGGAGCGCTTAGATCTTTTTGCTAATCGCGAGCAATCAGCCCAAGCAATCCATGAATTCTCAGGAGCCGCAGAGGCTAATCGCTTTATGGATTTTTGCCGACAAACCAGCAAACTGTATCGCGCTCTTGAAAAACCTTATATGCTTTCTGCGCGCCCGTCGATGATGGGGATGATGAGTGATTTAGGGCCCGTTGGCTCCAAAACACTATATGAGATTGGTCTCTTTAATGATTTATGGAAGAGCTTATCGCGCTACTTCAAAGATCCTCGTCTCCATCAACTGTTTGCCCGCTATGCAACCTATTGCGGTTCATCCCCTGCACAAGCACCAGCTACTCTCATGCTCATTGCCGATGTCGAAATGCAAGGGGTTTGGGCTGTTAAGGGTGGCATGATTGCTATTACCCAAGCCATTGCAAAACTGGCAGAGTCTAAAGGTGTGCAATTCATGACCGGCATGAACTGCGCAGAAATTATACAAGCGCAAGGCAAAGTATCTGGAGTACGTTTGGCCAACGGTGAAATCATTGAAACCACTGCAGTGATCTTTAATGGGGATGCAATGGCTTTGCAAATGGGACTACTAGGATCGGCCAATCAATCTGCTTCACCAATCAACCAAAATACCCGTTCGCTCTCCGCGATTACTTGGTCAATGCTGGCAAAGCCTAAAGGCTTTCCACTGGTGCGTCACAACGTCTTCTTTAATCAAGATTACGCCTCTGAGTTCAATGATATTTTTTATCGCAAGCGTCTTCCTCAAAATCCAACGGTCTATATCTGTGCACAAGATCAAACCGATACCCATCTTTCCCATCCCGATGGGGAGCGTCTTCTGTGTTTAGTAAATGCACCTGCAACGGGTGATCGTAATCAACCCTCTCTGAGTGAGATTGAATCATGTCAAGAAAAAGCCTTTTCTCTACTGCATCACTGTGGCCTCGATCTCTCCTTGGAGGATTCGATCGTGACCCGCACCTCGCCACAGGACTTCCATCATCTCTTTCCGGGAACCGGTGGAGCACTCTATGGCCAAGCCAACCACGGCTGGATGGATACCTTTCGACGGCCAGCAGCACAAACGAGCATTCCGGGTCTTTACCTCGCGGGGGGCAGCGCGCATCCTGGAGCGGGGGTGCCGATGGCAGCCCTATCGGGTCGTATGGCGGCCGCAACCCTAATGGCTCACCTCGGTTTGATCAAACGGTCCGGCCGGGTGCTTATCTCTGGTGGTACATCGATGCATTAAGCGATGATGGCCAGCATGGTCTGGTGATGATTGCATTTGTGGGTAGCGTGTTCTCGCCCTACTATGCCTGGGCCCATCGCCGCTCTAGTGCCGCGAATCCTGAAAATCATTGCGCTATTAATTTAGCAATTTATAGCCCTGGTAATAAACGCTGGACTATGACCGAGCGCAGCGCTGCTAGCGTTCATCGCAACCAAACAGAGTTTGTGGTGGGACCCAGTCAATTACAGTGGCATGGCGATCATTTGCGAGTTGATTTTTATGAACGGGCCGTACCATTTGGTCAGAAAGTAGCGGGACATTTCAAGGTATTTCCTAAGCAATTATTTAATTTCTCAACCGGTCTAGATGATCAGGGAAAACATCGCTGGGGGCCACTTGCTCCTTCTGCCCGCATCGAAGTTGAAATCGACTCTCCAAAACTAAAATGGCAAGGCAACGCTTACTTTGATTCCAACGAAGGGGATGAGCCGATTGCTATTCCCTTTAAGGACTGGGACTGGTCGCGCGCCGAGCTGAGTGGTGGGCGCACTGCTGTTATTTATGATGTCAGGCAAAAAAATGGGGTTGAGAAACTCTTAGGCTTAGTTTTTCATCCAGATGGGCGAATTGAGAACTTCGACCCTCCGCCACGACAAGCCTTACCAAAGACCGGTTGGCGTATTCAGCGGCAAATGCGCAATCCAAACCATGCTCCACTGCACATTATTGATACCCTAGAAGATACGCCCTTTTATGCTCGCTCGGTACTCAGCAGCGAACTGCTTGGTGAGCGCGTGACATCCTTTCACGAAACCTTAGATGTACCCAGACTATCATCCTGGGCCGTGCAGTTTATGCTCCCCTGGCGAATGCCAAGAGTGAAATAGTTAACTGATTCGCCCCTGAAAGCGATCCGCAACATTCAGCTCAGCCTCACGTTTGCGTTCTTCTACACGCTCTAGGAGGTCAACGACCCAGGTGAGTCGCTCATAAACAGTTCCGCCGTAGTGACGAATATGTGGGGTTTTTATCACCGCATCGATCAGAAATTGAATTGATCGATGTGCCTGAGGATTGAACGAGCGGATAGAAAACTTTGCAATAATCGCTGAGGCTGCATGCGTGAGTAGAACTAATTTACGTTGCTTCGATACCACTGCACGGACAGATACTGAATCTAAGTTAAGGCGCTCCAACTCCCGACCTATCTCGGCATAGATTAAGCGTGCTGCCTGTATCGCAGGACGACAATCCCAAGGAAGATCACTAATGCCAATTTCTGCCTGTTTATAAAGCGAATCCGCTTCCTTAAGTAAACGAGCAACAATTCGGGAGAGGGGCTCATTGAATTGGGGATTTTCTAACCACTTCATGGCATCAATACCCTCTTCCCGAAACCACTCTAGAGGTAAGTAAATACGGCCATTCATGGCGTCTTCACCTACATCGCGTGCAATATTGGTTAATTGCATAGCCAAGCCAAGTTCACAAGCGCGTGCCAAGGTCTCAGGTTCGCGCTTACCCATAATTAAACACATCATCGCACCGACCGTCCCCGCAACACGGGAGCAATAATCAAGGAGCTCATCAAAGGTCTCGTAGGTCCGGTATTGAGTGT
Organism: Burkholderiaceae bacterium; assembly: GCA_027486235.1. GTDB lineage: Bacteria > Pseudomonadota > Gammaproteobacteria > Burkholderiales > Burkholderiaceae > Polynucleobacter > Polynucleobacter hoetzingerianus. The sequence goes on along the minus strand of JAIXPN010000006.1, from coordinate 4,866 downwards.
CCCACTCATAGCCCTCAATTAATGCCAGCGGCAACTCTTTAGGAATATCAAATGCCCTAACCACTTCGGCAAGCGCTCGATCAGCTGGCACATCATCTGGCCGTCCTTCATAGATTGCATTGAGGCGTTGTTTGAGAAGTTCGATTGATTGCTCAGTAGCATCTGCCGCATCTGCAATATCGTCGGTAATCCGACAAAAAGCATACAAGGCTGTTGCAGGATCACGCACCCGACTGGGTAGTACCCGTGAAGCAGCAAAGAAGGATTTGGAACCATCGCGCATGGTCTCAACGCACTGATTTAAATCCGCGTCAAAGCGATTTGAGCTACGGTTCATTTGGCATACCCTTTGGCTACATTAATTGGATGCGGCACAACGGACATTAATGCCTTGGCAGATGACAAAACCCCCGGAATCCCTGCGCCTGGATGAGTGCCGGCGCCAACCATATAGAGACCCTGCACATCCTCACTGCGGTTATGGGGTCTAAACCAGGCGCTTTGCAATAACAAGGGCTCAAAGCCAAAGGCTGCGCCCTTCACCGACAATAATCGATCCTGAAAATCTTGCGGGGTGGTGCAAAAAGATGTGGTCACATGATTCTGAAAACCGGGCAATACCGATTGATCGAGATACTCAGCGATTGCCTGACGGTAGGGTTCAGCCTGCTCCGCCCAATCGGTGCCACTATCTAAATTAGGTACGGGCGAGAGCACATAGAAGGTGTCATGACCGGCTGGAGCCAAACTCGGATCAGTTGCCGTAGGTCGATGTAAATACAAACTGAAGTCCTTAGCTAAAACCTTCCGCTTAAAAATATCGGTCAGTAACTCACGATAGCACTTACCCAACAAAATCATATGATGAGGAACATCGTGATATTGGCGATTAGTACCAAAGTACCAGACAAATAAACTCATCGAGTACTTGCTGCGTTCTACTTTTTTATCGGTCCATACCTGACGGTGCTGTGGCTCAATCAGTTTTTGGTAGGTCCATGCGGCATCGGCATTGGAGACCACAATATCAGCCGGTACAAAATCGCCATCTGCCAAACTCACACCCACCGCTTTACCATTCCGCACTTCAATGCGCTTAACTTCCGCATTACATTGCACGCTCACACCCAAATCACCCAATAGACGAACCAAGCCCTTAATCAATGAACCGGTACCACCCATTGCGGAATAAACGCCATGTTTGCGTTCCAATGAATTAATCAAGGAATACACAGCGGTCACTGAAAATGGATTACCGCCAATTAATAAAGGATGAAAACTCATCACTTGACGTAATTTGTCATTCTTAAGATGGCGCGCTACCAGGGTATAAATACTTTCCCAAGCTTTCATCTTGACCATCGATGGGAAAGCTTCTAGTAAATCGGTTAAGGAATCAAAGGCAACATTACTGAGCTCTTCAAAGCCCAGTTTGTAACATTTCTCAGCCTCCGCCAGGAAGCGATCGTAACCGGGTAAATCAGCAGGACTAAACTTAGCCACCTCATCGCGCATGCGTTGTAAATCGCCGGTGTAGTCAAAATGAGAACCATCATCAAAACGGATTCGGTAGAAAGGATCCATGAGACGCAAATCAACATCGCTCTCAAACGACTCCCCACAAAGCTCCCAGAGCTCTTTTAATAAGAATGGTGCAGTAATAATCGTTGGGCCAGCGTCAAAGGTATAGCCATCGCGTTGATGAACATAAGCGCGCCCACCGGGTTTATCTAACTTCTCCAATACCTTAACTCGATAGCCCTTATGAGATAGACGTATCGCCGCAGCTAAGCCACCAAAGCCACTACCAATCACCACTGCGATGGGTCGGTCATCACTTGGGAAATACGTTCGTTTGAGCATGTCTGTTTATTGAAGAAAAAAATGGCGTCACGAAGACGCCATCAATTACCGGTTACATCATCTTCACTTCATCGCTACAGTTTTTTTCTCTTCTGCTTTCGGAGCCGCACGCGGTGCCGGTGTACCAGTCAAGAAAGGATAGTCTTTGAGCATCGAAACCCCATACAGTGGTTTATATGCCCCTTGGTGACAGGTCGCGCAATTTGCCTTTGCCACATCTCCCTCAGGCCCTAAACGATGCGCAGGGAATACATTGGTGATCGGTACCATATAGTTGTTATTGATGTCTCGTGCCATCCGAATTCCATACCAAGCGGTCATGCGCTGTGGCGGGCTTTGTGACCACTCGGGCATTGAGCGGGTGTTATGGCAGTACGCACAGTTCACACCCAAGGACTTCGACATATGCACCATCAAACCAAAGACCTTCTCGGTATCTTGAATGCTGTTCTTATTACCGGTTGGCAAAGCGGTTGGGCCATTCATGCGAATGTTCTCCGCCTTCAATAAATAAGGGGTGAACGGATCGTAAGGCAAATCGCTCATACCCACCGATGGTGATGGTGTGTTTTGACCATTCTTGCCACTTAAGAAACCGCTACCCTGAGGTTTGGCCGGATCGGTAAACCATACATTTTGTGGAATATTGTTACCACGGTGGCAGGTGTAGCATGTAACACCAGTCTCGGCAACGTGAGACTTCCACTCCACATTGATCCTCTGGGTCATCTGAATCATCTTGCGTGACACAATTTTGGTGTAGTTCGAGTCTTCCGCAAAATTAGCCACGTTATGGCAATAAGCGCAGCCCTGCTCTGGCGCAACCCAACTGGTCATAGACATTATAAAGTTGGTGAACTGGGCAACGCTCAGATTGCCCAATACTTTGACATTTTTATAGACTGCGCCTGCCTTTGGTCCATCCGCAGCTGCGGGAATCGAAGCAGGCACTTCATTCTTTTCTGCTTCAGCTGCCAGAGTACGCGGGTTGTAAACCGTTGCCATTCCTGTGCCTCTAAAGCCGTTTTGTACAGACTCTATTGGCGGTCGTTCACAGGCCGATAAAATCACGCTTGCACCGATAAGAGCGCCGAGGCTCAATAGACGTTTGATCGAGATCATGGCCTGCTCCTTATTTCGCAACGGGTGGTGGTGGCACAAAGGTCGCTGACGGATCGACTGTGGGTATGCTGTAGACATCTGGATAAGCAGGTGCAACGCCATGCTTAACTGCCCACAGATACCAGTTATCAACCACGGTGCCTGTTAATAAAATTCCGATACCACCGGTCAATGGGACGAGGACTGCAAACCACCAAGCCCAACGGTGGATGGATTCCATGGTGGCATTAAAGCCCATGGTCCATCTCCAAAATAATCCAGCGCGCTCCGAGGCAGTACCCCGATCCACAATTTGCTCAATCTCACGCTCACCACCATATCGGCCAACTGCCAAGATAGTGGCACCGTGCATTGCAAATAAGAGTGCAGAACCGTAGAGGAATGCGATCGAGAGCATATGGAATGGGTTGTAGAACAAATTGCCATAGCGCAATGAGAATGCAGCAGTCCAATCTAGGTGTGAGAAGACGCCAAAGGGCACGCCCTCACTCCAACTGCCAACTAAGAGTGGACGAAAGAATCCTAGCACCAGAAATAACCAAATGGCCGATAAGAACGCCCAAGCAATATGAGTTCCCATTCCTAAGGCAACAGCACGTCGATAGGTTCTCCACCACCACAAAAGAACAGAGGCAGTCAGAAATGCTCCTGCCATCATCCACCAGCCACCCTCTGAGAGCGGCATGATGAAGTTCAAGCCATGTTTTGGTAATGGTGGATCAAGCGATAACCAGAAAAGTTGCCGTACAAATTGGATGGGATCCCAGTTTACGGAAGACAGCATATTCCAACCAATAATCTGGAAGCCAATCATGCCGAAGAATAAAGAGGCAACGCCAATCGTACCAAGATAGATGGGTCCAATCTGTGCATTTCCTAAACGCCCAAAGAGGTGAACCAAAAATGGTTGACCAATGCGCTCACGCTCATCTTTTCTGGGATTGAGATGCGAGCCATGATGCGGTTCGGCGACGACTTGAACCTGGGTAAATAAATTTTGATAGTCCATGGTTGATTCCCTCGATTCTTCTTCTTATTACCAAATGGGTAGGTTTAACCACCATCCCCACCACTCCGGCCAGCCACGAGTCCAAAATGGTCCACTAATCACAATGCAGACTGCACTCCAAAATACTGCTGCTAATGCTAAGAACAATCCCAAACGATGGATACCCAAAGTACCGACCGAGTAGCCAATTAAATCTCTAAAGAAGGTGTCTTCATGCTCAGGTGTTTTTACACACTCACCCTTTTGCGGATTGGTCGAAGACAACACTAAGGCGCCGTGCATCGCTAGGGCTAGTGTGGTTGTAAAGAATAAAGTGATCGCAATCATATGCGCTGGGTTGTAATGGAAATGCAAATACTGATAGCCCACATTCGATACCCAATCGAGATGGCTCAAGATGCCATATGGAAAGCCATGTCCCCATGCGCCCATTAAGATCGGCCGAATCACCACCAGGGTAAAGTACGCAAAGATTGCCATCGAGAATGCAATCGGCACATGAAAGCCCATGCCTAATTTGCGACAGATTTCGACTTCACGCAAAGCCCAAGATCCGAACGCTCCCAGAGCGCAGATCGTAATCAATTGCCATAAACCGCCTTCCATTAGAGGTGCGGGTGCTAGACCATACTTGAGGTCAGGTGGCGCAATATTAATTTGCCATAAGTTCCAGGTGGGTCCTTGTGAGGCGCCCCATAGAATCAATGCGGTCCCTAAGAAAGCAAAGAAGATGGTGGTAATACCAAAAAATCCGACATAAAAAGGGCCTACCCAAAAGTCGAACAGATCTCCGCCAACGAGGGTTCCACCTCTGACTCGGTACTTTCTCTCAAAACTGAGCATGGCCATTTTTTATTTCTCCCATAAAGTGG
>JAIXPN010000138.1 GCA_027486235.1 Burkholderiaceae bacterium | reverse complement strand
GTGAAGTTACATTCTGACCCTCAATCCAGCCTAAATACAATTACAGGCTATGGATTTGGCTATATCGAGGTGAACTCACAAGCCTATCCGCATGCGCTCATTATTCAACCGGAGGGTGAAATTACCCCCTGGTCCGTTAATCAATTGGTCGACCTAAGCTCTGAGAATTTCGCGAGCTTATGCGTTTTTAAGCCAGAACTCATCATCATTGGCACAGGCAAAAAACAACAATTCTTAAAGCCAGAACTCATTAAACCCCTCATCCAAGCCAAGATTGGTTTTGAAATGATGGACTCTCAAGCAGCCTGCCGTACATACAATATTTTAATGAATGAAGGTCGCCATGTTTTAGCAGCCATCATGCTTGATCAACATTAATTCGTCCTCAATCAATCTTTCATGCAAGCCAATCGCCAAATCACTCCGCTGAACTCGCTTGCCTTGTTCCTATTGTTTATCTTGGCCACCCTTCTTTGGTTTGGCACGCTTGATTACCGTCACCTCATCCCAAGCGATGAGGGTCGCTATGCCCAGATGGCTCGAGAGATGATGGTGAGCGGGGATTACATTACACCCCGCTACAACGATTACAAGTATTTCGAAAAACCTCCCTTACACATTTGGGTAACTGCCATAACCTTTCAGGTATTTGGTTTAGGAGAGTGGCAGGCTCGCTTCTGGAGCGGTATCACCAGTTATTTCACGATTTTGTTAATAGGCTATACAGCCTTTCGATTGTATGGATCGCTCGCAGGCTATCTTGCTGCACTCATCCTATTAGCTAGTCCAATGTGGGTGGTGGGTGGTCACTTTAACGCCCTCGATATGGGACTATCTGCTTTTCTCAATTTGGCACTGTGTTCACTTCTTTTGGCGCAACTTGCTTTTACAGAAAATCATCCTCGGGCAGCACGCAACTGGATGTGGGTCTGCTGGCTAGCAATGGGTCTGGCAACACTTTCAAAAGGTCTGATTGGGATTGTTATTCCAGGGATGGTTTTATTTGCATATATGCTTACTCGCTGGGATTGGCGCATCTTGACCAGACTCCACATAATCAGCGGATTTCTCATTTTCCTGGCAGTAACTGCGCCTTGGTTTATTGCGGTCTCCATTCAAAATCCAGAGTTCGCTCATTTCTTTTTTATACATGAGCACTTTGAACGATTCACAGCCGATGCGCATCGACGCACAGCCCCGTTTTACTTCTTTCTACCTCTAGTCGTGGCTGGCTTTCTACCCTGGATGCCTCAGTTTTTTCAATCGGCTTGGCAAACTCTCAAGCAATATCGCTTTGGGCAGTTCTCGGCGAGTTGGATGCTCTGGGCATGGTTCGTCATCATTCTGCTTTTCTTTAGTGTGTCACGCTCTAAGCTCCCTGGCTACATCATGCCGGTGTTTCCAGCTCTTGCTATTTTGGCAGCCAAATCCATTACTAACTATTTAGAAACCCATCCCAGCCTATCAAATGGCTGGAGAGTTCAGACGCTCTTCTTTGTGATTTTGGCCGCCGTGGGCTTTTTCTTTCTATCTGAAATCGGACGTGATGGTCAACCGGATGAGGTTGAGGCTTACCAACGCTACACCGTTTGGATTATGGTTGCGCTTGCATGTTTGCTTAGTTTTAGCTTCATTGCCACTATTCTTACCAAACGAAATTCCCTGCTGAGTATTGGTCTATTTGCATTTGGATTTTTCCTCACTGCAACGATTGCTGGTACCGGTCACGAAACCCTAGGTCGCGCAGTATCTGGCTATGATCTTGCTCAAAAGGTTAAAGGGCAAATACCCGGCGATGCCAAAATTTATTCAGTGCGCCTACTCGACCATACACTACCCTTCTATTTGCAGCGCAACACTATCATGGTTGAGTTCACTGATGAATTAACCTTTGGCTCAAAGCAAGAACCGCATAAATGGGTTCCGACTCTAAACGAGTTCATTACCATTTGGAACCAAGATCCCCAAGCGATCGCAATCATGGCCCCTGCTCAATTTGAGGAGCTCAAGCAAATGGGCCTGCCCATGGAAGAGCTTGGCAGAGACTCTAGACGAGTCATCGTTCGACACCCGTCACCAGCTTTGCGACAATAGGCCAATGACCCAAAAAGCACTGCCATTCATTCCCTTTACAAAGCCCACGATTGATGAGGCTACGATTTCTGCAGTTGCAGATGTCCTGCGCTCAGGCTGGATTACCTCCGGCCCTAAAGTATTGGAATTTGAGAAGGCCTTAGGCGATTATTTTGGTGGCGCAACTGTACGTTGCTTTGCAAACGGTACAGCGACAATGAAAATTGCTCTGCAACTTGCGGGTATTGGTCCGGGTGACGAAGTCATCACATCACCGATTTCTTGGGTAGCAACCTCCAATGTGATTTTAGCAGTTGGGGCAAAGCCCGTATTTGCGGACATCGACCGACAAACACGCAACATAGACCTCAATAAAGTCGCGCAAGCTATTACTAAAAATACGAAGGCCATCATGCCAGTCTATTTAGCTGGCCTACCGATCAATATTGATGCTTTATATGCCCTGGCAAAACAGCATGGTTTAAGGGTCATTGAAGATGCTGCGCAAGCGTTGGGATCCTCTTGGAATGGCACTCGAATTGGTCACAATGGTAAACACGATTTAGTGAGCTTCAGTTTCCAAGCGAATAAGAATCTCACTACTATTGAAGGTGGTTGTTTAGTCTTCAACACGGAGCGGTTTGGTAATGACCAAGTTCAACTAGCAGAAAAATTACGCCTACAAGGTTTAGTGCGTAGCGGCCCAGACGGCATGGAGGTAGATGTCTTGGGCGGTAAAGATAATCTAACCGATGTCAATGCCGTGATTGGCCTCCATCAACTCAAGCAATTAGATCAATTTCAGCAAAGACGTATTGCGCTAGCCAAAGACTATTTTCTAAAAATAGAGCGAGCTGGTCTGGCTAATAAAGGCTTGGGTTTACCCATAGCTGATTTTGAACAGAGTAACTGGCATATGTTCCAAGTCATCTTGCCTATAGCGCGATTAAATCGCTCACGCAGTGACATCATGTTAGCCCTCAAAGAACTCGGTATCGGTACTGGGGTTCATTACCCCATCATCACTGGTTTTGATCTGTATCGCAAATTAGGCTACAGCCCTGAGTCGACTCCCATTGCAGCAGAGATCGGTAGCGCCATTCTGACCCTCCCCCTATTTCCAACCATGAGTTCACACGATATTGATCGCGTGGTCCAAGCTCTCTCCGAAATCCTGAGTTAGCACTCAAAACCCTTGATCAGGCAAAATGGAGGGATGAACGACTTGGCAAACCAGTTAAGCAATCATCGGCCTATACCTCGCCTGAGTGTAGTTATTCCAATCTATAACGAGGAAGATGGGCTAAGTGCTCTATTTGATCGCCTGTACCCAGCCTTGGATCGTGTAGCGTCCCAATTTTCTCTAGCGTACGAGATCGTATTTGTGAATGATGGCAGTACGGATCGATCTGCCGCGATCTTGGCAATGCAATATGAAAAACGCCCCGATGTCAGTCGCGTTGTTCTATTTGCAAATAATTTTGGCCAGCATATGGCGATCATGGCTGGCTTTGAATATGCTCGCGGTGAATACATCATTACTCTGGATGCTGACTTACAAAATCCCCCAGAGGAAATTGACAAGATTGTGCGTCAATTAGAAGAGGGTCATGATTATGTTGGCACGATTCGCGAGAATCGCCAAGACTCCTGGTTTAGAAAAAATGCTTCGCGTGCAATGAACCATCTGCGTGACAAAATGACTCGTATCACCATGACTGATCAAGGTTGCATGATGCGCGGTTACCATCGGCGCATTATTAACTTGGTATCACAGTGTCAGGAAGCGAATACATTTATACCTGCGCTAGCCTATACCTTTGCCAACAATCCAATCGAAATCACCGTTAAACATGAAGAACGTTTTGCGGGTGAATCTAAATACAGCTTGTATCAACTAATCCGACTTAATTTTGATTTGGTCACCGGATTCTCAGTCATGCCATTACAGATTTTTTCGATTATGGGCATGCTGCTTGCGGGAGCGTCTGGTGCGCTGTTCTTGCTAATCTTGGTTCGTCGTTTTGTATTAGGTGCCGAGGTTGAGGGAGTCTTTACTTTATTTGCGCTCACCTTTTTCCTGATTGGGGTCATGCTCTTTGGATTGGGGCTTCTTGGCGAGTACATTGGGCGCATCTATCAACAGGTTCGGCAACGACCACGGTACATGGTCAGCGCTGTTCTAGAGCAAACAAAATCCTAGGGTCTTGAACCAGGTCACCAAACACGCCGTTGTTTTTGCCTACCATGATGTAGGTGTTCACTGTTTACAAGCCCTCCTCGATGCAGGCATCGCCATCGATTTGGTGATTACCCATGATGATGATCCCAAAGAAACCATTTGGTTCGGGAGTGTTAGGGAGTTATGTACACAGCACCATATTCCTTATGAAATTCTGCAACGTGACCAACTGTCTCAGCTTCTGCCTCGACTTCAACAGCTATCACCAGACTATATCTTCTCGTTTTATTACCGCTTCATGATCCCAATTGAGTTATTGAGAACGGCGAAGATTGCGGCACTGAATATGCATGGCTCCCTATTACCAAAGTACCGTGGGCGTGCTCCAGTCAACTGGGCTGTGTTACATGGAGAAGCAGAAACTGGAGCGACCTTGCATATCATGGAAGAGAAGCCCGATGCAGGCGACATCGTTGCACAAACTACAGTACCTATTGAGATTCATGAAACAGCTCATGAGGTCTTTAATAAGGTTAGCAATGCCGCCAAGAAGGTTATGGAAGGTGTTTTGCCCAAGTTGATGATGGGTGAGATTCCAAGACGCCAAAATGTCCTTGATCAGGGCAGCTACTTTGGTGGGCGTAAACCTGAAGATGGTCGCATCGATTGGACCCAATCTGCAATCTCGATTTACAACTTAATTCGGGCAGTCGCGCCACCCTATCCGGGAGCATTTACCGAGTTTCATGGGAAAGCATTGCTTCTTGCCAAAAGCTCCCTACCCCTTGATCCCCGGGCAGATCTCTCACCCCAATTGGTGCAATTTCTTGAAAATTCGACCCCAGGACTTCATCTAGTCGATAATCGATACTTTGGCCTCT
>JAIXPN010000050.1 GCA_027486235.1 Burkholderiaceae bacterium | reverse complement strand
GCAACATGGGAGGTAGGCCCAACACCCAGCTATAACCTTTTGAATGCAGGTCTCTCCTACACCGAGAAGGTTAATAAGATTAGCTGGACCGGCTACATGATGCTAAAGAACATCTTGAATGATGACATTCGCTATGCAACCACTCCGATGGCAGTCCGCTTATATGCTCCCCAACCAGGACGTAGCCTCATGGTCGGTGTGCGGGCAAACTTCTGAGTTACTTGATCTGGGATCGCACTTGCTCTTCACAGTACTGAGCAAGTGCTTTCCGATCTAGGTCTGTAGCTGGGCTAGGACCAAATATCAGCTCGACGGTGATCGATTTAGTCCTGAGCATTTTTATGATCGAGTCAATTAGGGTCATCTCACCAATAAACGCAGTGGAATCGTTGTATTGATTATCTTGGTCCACATAACGAATGGTCATGGGGAAGGTTTGTACCTGGCTCTGGGCGGCTGACTCAAATAGATTGGGTCTAAATGGTAAGACCCGATCTCCTGCCGTTGAGGTTCCTTCCGGAAAAATGCAAATGGGCTCATTCGGTAAGAGGGTCTCAAGTTGGTTAGCAATCTCCTTGCCGTGTCTCTTACTTTCTCTACGAATGAATACAGTACCAATTTGTTCTGCCATCCAACCAAATACTGGCCAGTCCGCTACTTCTGACTTTGCCACAAAGCGACACGGCAAAAACGATTGAATACTGGCGATATCAATCCAGGAGATATGATTGGCGGCGATTAGATATCCCCCGCTCTTGGGCAATAGCTCGGCATTAATGACTCGATGCCTTAAGTGAAAGATAGTGAGTAGATGCATTGACCAATGCCGAATGTGTCTCTTTTTGGTCTGATCTTTAGCAAATGGAAAGATACAGATTAGGATAGATATGCCTTTGATCGTATGGGCAATGATCTTTAGGAATGGTATTAACAAGAATGTCGATTTGGCACGCATCCCTGAGATGATAAAGGGATGAACTAGCTCGCTGTCACGAAACTGACACCAAAGCGTCACGATGTTTTCATAATGCGGTGGCACAGTGGTGTTCCATGGAGCACTATAGAGCCATTTGGATCTCAGACGTGCATCTCGGGACACCTGGATGCCAGGCGAAGTTCCTCTTGGATTTCTTGAAGCATAACGAATCCGATACCTTATATCTAGTGGGTGACATTATTGACGGCTGGCGCTTAAAGAAAAGTGTTTACTGGCCGCAATCGCATAACGATGTGGTGCAAAAGATCTTACGGAAGGCCCGCAAAGGTACCGAGGTGGTCTATGTGCCCGGTAATCACGATGAATCCATTCGTCAATTTTTAGGTTTATCGTTTGGCGACATCAAAGTAGTTCCTGAGGCGATCCACACTACTGCAGATGGGCGAAAACTGTGGATTACCCATGGCGATTTATTTGATGGGGTGATGCAATACGCCAAATGGCTCGCCTATGTTGGCGATAACCTCTACTCTCTCATTCTCTACTTCAACCGCTATCTCAATCTCTTACGCATTCGGATGGGTTTGCAGTATTGGTCTTTATCTCAATACCTCAAGCATCAGGTTAAGAACGCAGTCAGCTATATCGCTGACTTTGAAATGATCATGGCCAGAGAGGCTCGCTTACGTGATTGCCAAGGTGTGGTCTGTGGACATATCCATAAGGCAGAGATCCGGATGATCGATAACCTACTCTATTGCAATGATGGTGACTGGGTTGAAAGTCTAACTGCCCTCGTTGAAACCCATGAAGGCGAGCTCAAGATTGTGCATTGGCCCAAAATTTTGGGCGATAAGCATTCGGTTGAAGAAATCAGCTTTGAGCCAATTTCACTGCCGATTTCATTTCCGACACGTGCCCCATCGCCCGCGTTCATGGCACGAGCCTCACTATTACCTACTGTGGAGAAAACCTCATGAGAATTATGATTGTGACCGATGCTTGGGAGCCACAAGTCAATGGCGTTGTGCGTACCTTAAAGCAAACGATGTATGAGCTCGAAAAAATGGGGCATGTGATTGAGATGATCACGCCTACAGCATTTAAGACGATTCCTTGCCCCACCTATCCAGATATCTCCCTCTCCTTGTTTCCAGGAAAAGGAGTGGCAAAACGTATGAAAGAGTTTGCTCCAGATGCGATTCATATTGCGACTGAGGGACCATTGGGATTGGCAGCCCGCTCATATGCACTGCGGCACGATCTACCCTTCTCTACTGCTTACCATACGCGCTTTCCTGAATACGTTTATGCCCGCACTCGCATTCCATTAGCCTGGACCTATCGGTTTCTAAAATGGTTTCATGGTCCTTCGCTGGCTGTCATGGCTCCTACGCAAGTGGTGAAAGACGATCTTGAAAAATATGGTTTCGATAATGTGGTGATCTGGTCCCGAGGTGTTGATCTAGAAATCTTTAAGCCGCAGGAGTCCAAAGTATTAAATAGTGCCCATCCTATCTTCTTATATGTAGGCCGAGTGGCGGTTGAAAAGAATATCAATGCATTCCTGGAAATTGATTTACCAGGCTCAAAGTGGGTAGTCGGTGACGGCCCTGCAATGAAAGAAATTAAAGAGAAATACCCTTTGGTCAACTACCTTGGCGTCCTTAATCAATACCAACTCGCAGAGGTTTATGCTGCAGCCGATGTCTTTGTGTTCCCAAGCAAAACCGACACATTTGGTTTGGTGTTGCTTGAGGCGATGGCCTGCGGTTTACCAGTTGCCGCCTACCCTGTAACCGGTCCAATCGATGTCTTGGGTGATTCTGCTGCGGGTGTAATGAATGAGGATCTGCGTACCGCATGTTTACACGCACTTAAGATCCCCCGCGAGGTGGCACGTGCTCATGCTGAGAGGTTCTCGTGGAAAGCTGCAAGCGAGCAATTTGCCAATCACCTCAAGCCAGTTCACCTCAAGGTGTCAGCGCAGACGGTGCCCGCCTAATGTCTCAGCCCTACGACATTAAGCAAAACCCGCACAAGGGAAACCGCGGTCTTACTCGGGCGATTCATGCGGCTAAGAACTCTTGGCATGGCCTGATCTTTGCCTTTAAAGAAGAAAGTGCCTTTCGCCAAGAGCTCGTGCTCTTGGTGCTTCTGACTCCGATTGCGATTATCTTGCCAGTTAGCTTGCTTGAGAAAGCCCTCATGATTGGCTCTCTGTTAATGGTTTTGGTTATCGAACTATTGAACTCCAGTGTGGAAGCTGCGATTGACCGAATCTCTTTTGAGCATCATGACCTTTCTAAGCGGGCTAAAGACTTTGGCTCTGCGGCTGTCATGTTGGCCCTATTAATCGCATTAATTGTGTGGTTTGCCGTGCTTTATCAAGAATTAAGTCAATAAATACAATGACTTATCCTATAACCCTACTTGTCATATTCCTGTAATATAGGGCAAATAGGATGAGGCTATTACCTTAGGAATCTTATGCCTGATATCCCAAATCCATTTTCTGCTTTAGACCATTTATTGATTGTCAAAACCAATGAAAATCTCTCTAAACCCCTTAAGCCGTGGGCTGACAAATTGAATCCGCTGAAGAAGTTCTTTTCCAAAAAATTGGTCGCTGAAGCTGCTGAACCATTGGAACAGCAGGTAAGTGAAAAAAAACCAGACCTTCAGTATGTTCCTGAGATCCTGGGTAAAGCTAAGCGCGCCCCTTTTAAGATCACCTGGGCAATGCATGAGGATGAGATAAAAGAAGCTCAGCGCTTACGCTACAAGGTATTTGCTGAAGAGATGGGTGCCAACCTCCCCAGTAATGAGGAAGGTTTAGATATCGATGAGTTCGATACGTATTGTGACCACCTTCTCGTTCGCGATCCAGAGACTCTAAGAGTTGTCGGCACCTACCGTGTTTTAGTACCTCATAAGGCCGTTGAACTAGGTCGCCTCTACTCGGAATCTGAGTTTGACCTTTCTCGCCTCAATCATCTCAGACCTAAAATGGTTGAAGTTGGTCGGTCCTGCGTTCATAAAGACTTCCGCTCAGGTGCGGTCATCATGGCCCTATGGAGCGGCTTAGGTCAATACATGAAGCAGCATGATTATGAAATCATGCTTGGTTGCGCCAGCATTCCAATGGCAGATGGCGGTCACTATGCGGCTAGCCTCTATAACTCATTAGGTCCAGAGCAAATGGCTCCGGTCGAGAATCACGCTTTTCCTAAACTTCCCTTGCCACTCGATCGATTGAATGGCGGCTTACACGTTGAGGCCCCTCCACTCATTAAAGGCTATCTCAAATTAGGTGCCAAGATTTGTAGTGCCCCCGCTTGGGATCCAGACTTCAATACAGCGGATTTATTAACGATGCTGCGTTTATCGGACATCAATCCACGTTACGCTAAGCATTTTTTAGATAAAGCCAGTTAGTTCTTTTGGCTTTAATCGCTCAGCTTAATGCTGTAGCGATAGCCAATTCTTTCCCACTCAGCCGCCTCCTTACGAAGACTAAATTCAGTCAGGGGGTGAGCTTCTGCCCAGTCTTTATGCAGTTGCACCTCAAAAGTTTCTGAATCGGCACTCTTAACCTTAACCTTTGGTAAATTGTCGTCTGCGCGTGAGCGACACAACACGTGGGCCAGGCGAATGCAGAACAACATGCGCCAATCGGTAAAGTTAGCATTGTTCGATAACTTACCCAACTTACCAGTGTGCCCCAAGAGTAAGGCAGCCAGACGTGACTGATCGTTCTTTGAAAACCCCGGCATATCCGCATTGGCTGCAATATAGGCGGAGTGTTTGTGATAACTATTATGAGAAATAGATAAACCAATCTCATGTAAATTAGCTGACCAACCTAGTAAGGAAAGATTGTCGGTTCTGCTCTCATGATTGGGCTTGGGTAATTGAGCTAAGAACTCTGCTGCTAAGTTACCCAGCCGATGGGCCTGTTCTCGATCGACCGCATAGCGTTGCATAAACTGCTCAACGGTCACAAAGCGCATATCGTGATGTTGGGTTCTACCCAAAAGATCATACAAAACACCCACACGAAGCGCTGCATCACTGACTTCCATTTTTTCGATGCCCAACTCATCAAAAATAGCCAGCATGATCGATAAGCCGCCTGGTAATACCGGACGCCGATCGTCTTTGAGGTTCACTAATTGAATGCGGTCAATATGATCAACGTCTAAGACACGCCGCTTGAGAGCCTTTAATCCCTGCAATGTAATAATTCCGCTGGATACCCTCTCTAAAGATTCAAGGGTACCCTTCTCATCCGAGCCATTTAACTTGTTGTCAGCAATCAGATCTGCCAAAGCCCTAGCTGTTCCAGAAGAACCGATGACCTGATTCCAGCCTGATTTATGAAAGCGTCCTTTAATAACCTGCACCTCGCGCCGAGCCGCAAGCTCTGCTTCTTTGAAAGCATGTGAGTCAATGGTGCCGTTGGGAAAGAAACGAATGCTGTGAGATACACAGCCGATATACAGGCTTTCTAGAAGCTTAGGCTCATAGCCCTTTCCAATAATGAACTCACTTGAACCACCACCAACATCAATTACTAGGCGATTACCCGCGACAGCGGGTGCCTCATGCGAAGTGCCGATATAAATGAGGCGCGCCTCTTCTACTCCAGCAATAATTTCAATCGGAAATCCCAAGGCAATTTGAGCTTCCTGTACAAATTTTTGGGCATTTCTGGCAACCCGAAAGGTATTCGTGGCAACGGCTCTTACTTGCTCAGGCTTGAATCCACGCAAACGCTCACCAAAGCGGCGAATGGCAACCAAACCACGCTCCATCGCCTCGTCATCTAAGACTTTTCCGGGGCTTAAGCCAGCAGCTAGACGAACGGGCTCGCGCAGGGTGTCAATAGTTCGTAGCTGCATCCCCGATGGGGTGATGTGAGCCTGACAAATCAGTAAACGGAAGCTATTGGAGCCTAGATCAACAGCGGCTACGAGGTCTAGGCCAGGTTTATTGGGGGGACTGTTTTTAGACAAGATAATCAGGTTGCTATGAGACAAAACCCTATTATCGTATGAAATAAAAGTGACATATTTATGAAATATAAAGGTATATGTCTTTGCTATTGCTAAACCGCGAAACGGGGATTCTTGAATTCAATTCAAGGGTTCTGTCTCAAGCCGAGGATCCCAAAATCCCTTTATTGGAGCGAATCCGCTTTTTAAGCATTGTCTCCAGTAACTTAGATGAGTTTTTTGAAATCCGCATGGCAGGAATCAAAGAGCAGCTCATTGATAACCCCCTAAAGCTTGGAGCAGATGGCCGAACTATTGCCGAAAGCTATGATTTGGTTTGTCAACAGGCCCATGCTCTTGTAGACCGACAGTACTCTCTTTACCAGCAGATTCTTTTACCAAATCTCAAGAAAGCTGGAATTGAATTTTTACTCCCCGATAGCTGGTCACCTAATCAGCACGCCTGGGCCGAGGATTTCTTTAGAGAAGAGCTGCTGCCCCTTTTAACACCCATCGCCTTAGATCCTGTTCACCCTTTTCCACGGGTAATTAATAAAAGCTTGAACTTTATTGTGCAATTGGATGGCAAAGACGCTTTTGGTCGCAAGGCTAATTTAGCAGTTGTCCAAGCTCCCCGGGCCTTACCTCGTCTAGTGAAGGTGCCCAAGCGTTTATGCGGCAATACTGAGGCTTTTGTTTTTTTGTCATCCTTTATTCAGGCCTTTGTTTATCAACTCTTTCCAGGCATGAAGGTGCTGGGTTGCTATCAGTTCCGCGTCACTCGCAACTCTGATCTTTTTGTCTCCGATGATGAAATTACTGATCTTCGCAAAGCCTTACAAGGTGAACTTCCTTCAAGACATCTGGGTGATGCCGTTCGTCTAGAAATGAATATCAACATTCCAGATGATCTGATGCAGCGCTTGTCTAAAGAAAACAATCTTGACCTACGAGATTGCTATCGGGTCAACGGCCCAGTCAATTTAGTCCGCCTAGCCCAATTACCTGACCTAGTTGATAAACCTAAATTAATTTTTTCACCGTATATTGCAGCATCTACGTTTAAACACCTCGTCAGTACGATCACGCACTCCTATTTTGATCGAATCAAGCGATCTGATATTTTGCTCCATCACCCTTATGAAAGTTTTGAGCCGGTTCTCGAACTTCTACGTGAGGCTGCTAAAGATCCCGATGTCCTTGCGATTAAGCAAACGGTTTATCGAACAGGTGATAAATCCCCGGTGATGGAAGCTCTGATCGAGGCCGCACAAAATGGTAAAGAAGTGACCGTAGTGCTTGAACTTTTAGCGCGCTTTGATGAACAGACGAATATTAATTGGGCAGCAAGGCTTGAGGAGGTTGGCGCCCATGTGGTCTATGGGGTGGTTGGCCATAAATGCCACGCCAAGATGCTATTAATTGTGCGTAAGGAAAAGGTAAACAAATCGGGGAAAACCAGTTTGGTACGCTACGCCCATCTAGGCACTGGTAACTATCATCCAAAAACAGCGAAGTTATATACCGACTTTGGTCTGATGACCTGTGATCCCCTAATTACCAAAGACATCCACCATGTCTTTCAGCAATTAACGGGTACTGGTATGCAGCTAGAAACCCGGGAAATTTGGGAAGCGCCCTTTACCATGCTGGAGCAGCTGGTTCATCATATTCGAGCCGAAACTAAAGCGGCTAAAAGGGGTAAGAAAGCGCACATCATCGGCAAGATGAATGCCCTACTCGAGCCCACCATTATTGAGGAGCTCTATAAAGCCTCCCAGGCAGGCGTCAAGATCGATCTAATCGTACGCGGTGTTTGTGCTCTGCGCCCTGGAGTGAAGGGACTGTCAGAGAATATCAAAGTGCGATCTATTGTTGGTCGCTTCTTAGAGCACCATCGCATCTATTATTTCTATGCTGGTGGCGACGAAGTTTTATACCTTTCCAGCGCAGATTGGATGGAACGCAATCTTCTGCGTCGTGTTGAAGTTGCTTTCCCTGTTAAGGATGCCAAACTCAAGCAGCGGGTGATTCAGGAAGGTTTAATAAGCTTACTCAAAGACAATGCCTCTGCTTGGCTTATGAAGTCCGATGGTACATATATCAAAAGTAAGCCCCGCCTCAATCAAGAACCCATCGTTGGGCAATTAGAGTTGCTTAAGAAATTCTCTCGGGCGGAAAACGCAAGGTAAAGGTGCTTCCCTTACCCGGGGTGCTCTCAATAACCAGATTCGCTTGATGTCGACTCGCTACATGCTTGACAATCGCCAAGCCTAAACCAGTACCGCCAGTTTCTCTGGAGCGGCTTCGATCAATCCGGTAAAAACGCTCCGTTAAACGCGGTATATGCTCAGACGAAATACCAGGGCCAGTATCAGTAACCGAGAACTCACCCTCTCCAGCAGGATTGATAGACCAGCTTACATTGATAGAGCCCACATCAGGGGTGTATCGAATCGCATTTGATACCAAATTACTGAATGCAGAAAGCACTTCACGCTCTTCACCCAATAGATCGCAGGGGGTTTTCACCTCAAAATTAAGAGCATGCTTACCCTGGGATAAGGCATAAGCATCATTCTTAATCAAAGAGACTAAGTAGCTCATAGAAATCCGATTATTTGGGGCGGGTTGCGTATTTGCCTCGAGATTCGCCAAGGTTAGCAAATCATCAACCAAGTTCTTCATGCGCCTACCTTGGTCCATCATCATTTCGAGATACTGAGTTTTTTGCTCAGGCGGTAAATCCAGGGTCTGGACAGTCTCGAGAAAACCCATCATTACAGTTAATGGAGTGCGCATTTCATGCGACACATTAGCCACAAAGTCACGGCGCATCGCTTCTGCTTTACTAAGATCAGTAATGTCTTGGATCAGTAACAAACGACGATTTTCTGAGAATGGAAATGCTTGTAAACGCAATATTAGCCCTGAGTTGTTACCCATATTCTCCACAACCAGAGGTTCCTCATATTGTCGAGCAGTAATGTACTCAACAAACTCGGGTTTGCGGACGATGTAGTGGATTCTTTGTAAGGCATCACGCTTAAACTGAATTCCCAAAAAGCGCTCAGCAATGGCATTGCACCATTCAATTTGATCTTGATCATCGAGCATCACAATGCCGTTTGGCGATGCTTGGAAGGCCTCAATAAAGCGTTTGTGTTGACGCTCTACATGCTCAATGTCTTTACGTAATAGGGTAATAATGCGCTGAAGACGAAAAAATATCTCAGGCCAGCCGCCTCCAAAGCCACTTAAGCTAGAAATCCCAGCACCTTTTACAAAGATATCCAGACGCGTTTGATTAATAAAAGCAATCAACAGGCTAAATACCGGAATAGCGATGGCGATTAACCAGCCGACCACATCACCCAAAAGAGATTTACCCACCAGGCCAGCAATGCCGGCTACAACTAGAACTAGAAAAAGACGAAAAATAGCGGTCAGCATGCAGACATCTTAGAGCATCTGGTAACACTGCTCAAAATTTAAGCAGGATCACTGGCTTGGGGACTTGGTAACTCGGTAGCCGCTACCACGAACGGTCTCAACAAAGTGATCGCATCCTGCCTCGGCTAAAGAAGCACGTAGACGTTTAATGTGCACATCAACCGTACGCTCTTCGATATAAACCTGATCGCCCCAGACCCGATCTAACAAATGAGAACGCGAATGAACCCGCTCGGGATTACTCATAAAGAATTGTAAAAGACGAAATTCAGTGGGGCCAAGATTAATATACTGATCACTTTGATTGGGAAAAGAGACAGTGACGCGATGAGTACTCGGATCCAATTGCATCGGACCCAGTTTTAGTATGTCATCCCCCAGGCTAAGCGTTGAGCTACGTCTCAATAGGGCCTTCACACGTGCAATTAACTCCTTCGGTGAGAAAGGCTTAGTGACGTAGTCATCAGCTCCAGAATCCAAACCCTGGATCTTGTCAGATTCGGCACCCTTAGCCGTCAACATCAAGATAGGAATATTTTGCAACTCCGTATTACTGCGCAACTCTTTAGTAAATTGCACGCCGGACTTACCGGGCATCATCCAGTCCAAAATGAGTAGATCAGGCTTTCTTAAGCGAATGATTCGCATCGCCTCATCAGCCTGTAAAGCTCGGTCAACCAAAAAACCTGAATGGGCTAAATTGATAGCAATTAATTCTGCAATCGAAGGTTCGTCTTCAACAACCAGAATACGTTGCGGCATATCGTTATTTAGTTGCTTCTCGAATTAAATCATCTTGGGAAGAATGGCGAACATCAGAACCCTTGACAATGTAGATTACAAACTCAGCAATATTTTTAGCATGATCACCAACCCGCTCAATCGCTTTTGCGATGAAAAGGAGATCTAATCCCGTAGAGATCATCTTAGGATCTTCTGCCATATAAGTAATCAACTTACGTACAAATCCTCTGAATTCGTCATCAATTTGCTTGTCGTCCTGAACAACTTTCGCAGCGCCAACAGCATCTAGACGAGCGAAGCAATCAAGAGATTGGCGCAAAAGATCAATAGCCATTTGCCCAGAGAGCTTAATCTCTGCTGTATTGATCTTAAAGTTAGATTCATTCTCAATGATGCGCTTTGCACGTTTAGCCACGCGTTCAGCTTCGTCACCAGCACGCTCTAGGTTCGTAATTGCTTTGGAGATCGCCATCACCAATCTCAAATCACGGGCAGTCGGCTGTCGACGTGCGATGATCTCTGCACAAGCCGAGTCAATTTCGATCTCAAGTGCATTGACCGTTTTTTCACGTTCAATGACTTGGTTGCAAAGATCTATATTTGTCTCCGAAAATCCACGCATCGCAATTTCGATTTGCGACTCAACCATTCCACCCATTTGTAGTAATTTGCTACATAGAGTATTGAGGTCTTCATCGAATTGCGAGGATAAGTGACGATCGTTCATGCAATCTCCTATTAACCAAAGCGGCCAGTAATATAGTCTTCGGTTTCTTTTTTAGTTGGTTTAATAAATATTTGGTCTGTTTTGCCGTATTCAATCAACTCACCTAAATACATATAGGCTGTGAAATCAGATACACGTGCAGCCTGTTGCATATTATGAGTCACAATCGCAATGGTGTAATCTTTCTTCAACTCATTGATCAATTCTTCGATCTTGGCGGTAGAGATGGGGTCGAGCGCTGAGGTAGGCTCATCCAAAAGCAAGATAGATGGCTTGACTGCAACACCGCGAGCGATACATAAACGTTGTTGCTGACCACCTGAGAGTGAAAGTCCGCTTTGATTCAGCTTATCTTTGGCTTCATTCCATAGCGCAGCTTTATTTAAAGCCCACTCAACTCGCTCATCCATTTCAGCTTTAGAAAGGCGCTCATAGAGACGAACTCCGAAGGCGATATTTTCATAAATGGACATTGGGAATGGTGTTGGTTTCTGAAAAACCATACCAATACGAGAACGCAGCAAGTTAACATCCTTGCCCTTCTCCAAGATATTTTCACCGTAGAACGTAATCTCACCCTCGGCACGCTGACCGGGATATAGGTCATACATGCGATTGAGGGTTCGCAGCAAAGTTGACTTACCGCAACCGGATGGGCCAATGAAAGCAGTTACTTTGCGCTCTAGAATGTTGAGATTGATATTCTTCAAACCCTGAAAGCTTCCGTAGAAAAAGTTCAGGTTCTTGATCTCGAGAGCATTAACTGCTGCAAGCTCATTTTCTTGAGAGACCTGCGCAGTATCCGTGCCCGTTTGATTAATATCGGAATGAAACATGGATTTCATAGTTGTTGTCATACTTTTACCTTTTCACGCAATACTACGCGGGCAATAATGTTTAAACCCAAGACAGCAAATGTAATGAGAAGAGCACCGCCCCATGCTAAATGGACCCAATTATCGTATGGGCTCATCGCAAATTGGAAGATAACGACTGGTAAGTTTGCCATTGGCGCATTCATATTTGTTGAGAAGAACTGATTATTGAGCGCTGTAAACAATAATGGCGCTGTTTCACCACTCACGCGCGCAATCGCTAGCAATACGCCTGTAATCACCCCGCTCTTCGCAGCGCGTAACACCACACTCATCGAAACTTTCCACTTGGGAGCACCAAGGGCAAATGCGGCTTCACGGAGAGTGGTTGGCACTAGCTTTAGCATATTTTCAGTAGTGCGAACTACTACTGGAATCGCAATCAGTGACAAAGCAACCGTTCCGGCCCAGCCCGAGAAATGCTTCACTTGATACACAATAATGGCGTAGACAAACAGACCGATCACGATGGATGGAGCTGACAGCATAATGTCTGTAACAAAGCGGGTTACTTCCGAAAACTTATTGTTCTCACCATACTCAGAGAGATAAATTCCGGCCAAGATACCAATTGGTGTGCTAAAAAAGGCGCAGAAGAACACCATCATAAGACTACCGACGATGGGGTTAGCTAGCCCGCCACCTTCAGATCCTGGGGCTGGGGTGTTGGCCAAAAACAAAGATGGGCTAATTGCAGCAAAGCCTTTGTAGAGAAGAATGGCCAAAATCCATAATAAAAATAGCATGCCAATTGACATAGCAATCATTGAGAACGTTAATCCCAAAGCATTTGCGCGTTTGCGCTTGGCAAATAAAGCTGGATCGCGTGTGCTCATTATGTCTTAGCTCCTTGATTAGCTTCCATGCGCATCAGCATTAATTTTGCAAGTGTGAGAACTACAAATGTAATGACAAAGAGCGCCAAGCCCAAAGCGAATAAAGATGAATAGTGAAGTCCAACCTCTGCTTCACCGAATTCATTAGCCAAGGTCGATGCAATGGAGTTACCAGGGGCGAATAATGAAGCGGAGATCTTATGGGCATTACCAATTACGAAGGTTACTGCCATAGTCTCACCTAAGGCTCGACCCAATCCCAACATAATGCCGCCAATAACTCCGGTTTTGGTGTAGGGCAAAACGACGTTCTTTACCACTTCCCAAGTGGTACAACCGATACCATAAGCAGACTCTTTTAAGACTGGCGGAACAATCTCAAATACATCGCGCATCACCGAGGCGATAAAGGGCAAGACCATCATCGCCAAAATAAGGCCTGCACACAAAATACCAATACCATTAAACGCGCCTTTGAACAATAATCCAATGACGGGTATTTGCCCAAATGATGCTGCTAGTGCTGGCTGAATGTATTCTGCAAACAAAGGGGCAAAGATAAATAAACCAAACATTCCATAAATAATGGATGGCACAGCTGCCAAAATCTCAATCGCAGTACCAAGCGGCCTTCTCAAAACCATCGGGCACATCTCAGTCAAAAATACTGCGATTCCAAAACTCAAGGGGACAGCAATGAGGAGTGCAATGAACGAGGTCATGATGGTGCCGTAAATGGCAATAAAGCCACCAAACTCCCCGTTGATGATGTCCCATTCAACAGTTGTAAAAAAACCGAAGCCAAATTCTTTTAAAGCGGGAGCAGCATTAAAAATGAGAGAAGCAATAATGCCTAGGAGAGCAAGTAAAACCGAAAGGGCAAAAAATTGGGTGGCGTACTTAAATACACGATCTAGTACCCTTTGCCTTTTGGCAATGCTTAAAACTTCTGGTTTTATTGATGTGTTGTTTAGAGCTACGTCCATGAATCAAACCTTATTAAGCAAAATCAGCCCCAGTCGATCTGAGGCTGATTTTAAGAAAAGCAATCGAAGAATTACTTGGTGTTGATTTGATTCCAAACGCTCTTACGAATAAAGTCGGTAGTAGAGTCTGGCATTGGTACATAGTCCAACTCTGCTGCCATCTTCTTACCCTCTTTAAAGGCGTAATCAAAGAACTTTAACACTTCAGCTGAACGAGCTTTGTTGGCAGGATCTTTGTACATCAAAATAAACGATGCACCAGTGATTGGCCATGATTGTGCGCCAGGAGCATTGGTAATGAATGTACCCATACCAGGAATCTTTGCCCAATCGGTACCAGCAGCTGCTGCTGCAAAAGTGAGGTCATCTGGCTGAACAAATTGACCAGCTGGGTTTCTTAATTGAACATGGGTCATGTTATTTTTCTTGGCATATGCATACTCTACATAACCAATCGAATTCTTAACACGAGCCACGTTGGCAGCAACACCTTCGTTACCTTTACCACCAACCGATGAAGCAGCAGGCCACTTCACGGCAGCACCAGCACCAACAGCCGATTTCCAGTCTGCGCTTACTTTAGACAAGTAGTCAGTGAAAATTGCGGTAGTTCCAGAACCATCAGCACGGTGAACGATGGTGATGTCACCGGCTGGGATCTTCACGCCAGGGTTGAGATCAGCAATACGCTTATCGTTAAAGTTGGTGATTTTCCCTTGGAAAATATCGGCCAAGGTTTGACCATCCAAACGGATTTGGCCTGGCGTAATTCCATCAACGTTGATGATGGGAACAACTCCGCCAATAATGGCTGGGAACTGGACCAATCCATCAGCCTGTAGATCTTCAAATTTCACTGGGTTATCGGTTGCGCCAAAGTCTACAGTCTTGGCTTTAATTTGTTTGATACCCCCTGAAGAGCCGATTGATTGGTAGTTCAAACCTGTACCAGTTCGTGCTTTGTAAGCCTCAGCCCACTTGGCATAAATTGGAAATGGGAATGTTGCACCAGCGCCAGTAATCTCAGCAGAGAGAGCTGCTGGGGCAAAACTGGCAGTGGAAATGGAAAGAGCCGCTACTGCAAGGGCTTTTTTCAATGTAATCGTCATTTATCTTCCTTTAAATGGTTCTCGCACAACGCGAAACTAAAAGATAAAGTGGAAATATGACGCTTTAATGACAATACTTTGTATGGGACTAATAAAAATCCCATATAAAACAATGCTTTAACTTATATTCGGTTTCCAAAAAGTAGCATAAATCCCAAAACTAATTTCCCCAATAACTAGGGGAAATAAGCCGCCCTACCTAAGCCGTTGTAACAGGGTTTGCGCTATTGCCCGATGGGGGCGCCCCACTTGAAGCTGCCGAAGGCACTTTAGGCGCAATTTTTTTCTTAACAGCCGGGGATTTGCGAGGCACCAATTTCTTAGTGGGGGCTCTTTTCTTAGTTGTCGCCTTTGTTTTAATCGTCTTCGCAGCCTTCTTGGCGGCACTCTGTAAATTCTTTTCAGCCAGTTCTACAGCATCAGCAACTGCTTTGCGCCCCTCTTTAAAGACTTTAGCCCCAGCATCGGATACTTCGCGAACAACTTTTGCGAGCTTCTCACCGCCCATAGGGATCTTCTTGTCAGCCTCTTTAATCCAATCACCAATGGCATCGCGAGCCCGTTCAAAGTGCTTCTCTGCGCCATCAGCCGCCTCGTTGCCGATGTCTTTCAGAATTGCCTTGACCTTTTTTTGGTATACGGTCATACGCTTAGCGGCATCATCAGCAGCCTTCTTTTGCAAAAGCTGTAACTTTTTAACATCATGCTGAGCCGCAGTTTTTGCGGCATCCATGGCTTGCTGCATGTTGTAACGTAACTCTGCAGCATGATGCTCGCTCAATTGCTTTGCGGCATCCAATAATTTATGTGACAACGTAAAGAGTTCTTTCGCTTTAGCTTTCTTAGCAGCGGCGGAGGGCTTTTTCATTTCATACCTCAAGACTATTAAAGGGAAAACAGTCTAGCAAAGGAATATGACAAAAAATTATTGCACTGCATCATGAATATGTTCATGGAATTACGACATCACAATGTCATACAAGGCAGAAAAAATAACAGCCTTAGATGAGTATTCTTAAAGGCCTAAGAGCAACCTACTTTGGATAATCTATAAAGCAAGATTTTGATCAACCTGACTGCAAGAAACATCGCTGTAACTGCACAAAATACAACAATCATTTTTGCTGACACCGTAGGGTTCACGACAATAATGACAATGATGGAACTGCAGGCTGCGAGAAGAATCCAACGCAATTGTTTCTTTTGCTTGGCAGTGCGGACAGACTAGATTGGCTTGAATGATCATTAAAACCGGATTTTGACTAGGAAATATTTCAATTCAATGAAAAAGCTATGTTTAGGATCTTCCCAGGGCTTTTAATCCTCGCGACTTGCTTCGGGGGAGGTTTCGCTGTTGCAGCCTCATCTAGCCCACTGCGCTTTGTCGCATTGGGGGACATGCCCTACCGCACGACTGATAAGCCAGTATTTTTACAACTGATCACCGAAATCAATCAATTGAATCCGGCATTTACGCTCTTTGTGGGAGATACAAAAAATGGGAGTGCGCCCTGCTCCAATGCCTACCTCAAGAGCATTTGGAAAGCCTTTAATTGTTTTGAAAAACCACTAATTTACACACCGGGAGATAATGAATGGACGGATTGCCACCGGCCCTCGGCGGGCTCATTTGATCCCGAAGAGCGACTGCAATTTATACGTCAACTGTATTTCTCAGGAGACCTTAGCCAAGGCAAGAATCCCATCCGTGTGATTCGCCAAGCCGATATCAATCAACAATACAGGGAGTTTGTAGAAAACGCCTATTGGATTGAAAAAAATACATTGCTTGTAACTGTGCACGTCGTTGGCTCTAATAACAATTTTGCAAACCCTACAGAGTATTCAAAACGCAATCGCGCAAACCTCGCATGGCTTGATTTCGTCTTTCAAACTGCACAAGATCGCGCTATCGATCACATTGTCATCGCCATGCAAGCAGACTTGTTTTATTCAGCGGAACAAGCCACTTCCCCCGAAAGTGGCTTACGCGATACGATTGCACGACTCAATCAGCTTTTATCTCAATGGAATAAACCAGCTTTAGTAATTCATGGGGATAGCCACCAGCTGATCATTGATCAACCCTTTAAACATCCAGGTACTCAGCAGGTTATCAAAAGAGCATATCGCCTTCAAGTGATGGGCGACGAGCAAATTGAGGCTATCGAAATTACGATTGATGGAAGTAAAAATAGCCCGTTTAGCTTTCGGCCTCTTACCGTTAGGAGATAAATTAAGTCCCGACCGGTCTTCCATCCTCGCGCCAAATTACTATAGTGGCAGAGCGCGGTCTTGAAAATAACGTTCGATCAGGCCAATCGCTATTGGCTTTTGGTTTATCGGGATTACTTCTCTCGCTTGGACTTTCTCCAGGATGCTGAATGTTTACAAACATAGTTTTGTAGTCTGGGGTTAAATCTACTCCAGTCACCTCACAGCCATTAGGTCCAATCAGAAAACGTCGGAACTCACGACTTACCGGATCAGCTGCAAACATCATATTGTTGGTAATTCGTGCATACGCCCCCTTACCAAGAGATGCCGAGGAAATATCCGTCTGGGTCCAAAGAATTCCGCGTTGATCAAACCAAAGTCCATCGGGTGAACCAAAGATATCGCCACGAATATTACCCTTCCAATTAGGATCTGCATTATCTGGGTCGCCAGCCAATACAAAAATCTCCCAATTAAATCGATCGTGGGCCGCATCCTGTTGCTGAGGCTTCCAACGAATAATATGACCCATTTGGTTGTTCGCACGTGGGTTAGCAGAATTGATTGGGAACTCTTTACCACGCTGATTGTTATTGGTGAGTGCTACATAAACATCCTTTGATTGGGGATGAACTGCGACCCACTCAGGACGATCGAGTGGTGTTGCCTTAACGTGGTCGGCTGCTAAGCGCGCCTCAATCAAAATGTAAGCCTGATCCGCAAAACCGTTTTCGGGAGTAAGCCCATTCTGACCAAAGGCCAAGGGAATCCAGCGACCCTCTCCATTATCAGCAAACTGAGCCACAAAAAGAGTGCCCTCATCTAGTAAGGATCGATTATGTTCGGGTTGATTGGGATCATATGTATTCTTACTCACGTAGCGATAAACATACTCCCCACGTTGATCGTCGCCCATATAAACCACAACGCGACCATCCTTAGAAAGAGTTACCTCTGCACCCTCATGCTTAAATCGGCCTAAGGCTGTGCGTTTAATCGGGGCTTGATCTGGATTGCGTGGATCAATTTCAACGACCCAGCCAAAGCGATTGGGCTCGTTTGGATTTAAGTCAACATTGAATCGCTCATCAAACTCTTCCCATCGATAACCAAAGCCCTTTGCATTTATGCCAATTCGCTCTTCCTCTTTGCTGACTCTACCTTTTTTAACGAAGTAGCCGTTGATATTCTCCTCGCAGGTTAAATAAGTACCCCATGGAGTAACGCCGTTAGCACAGTTATTTATCGTGCCAAGTACTAGGCGTCCCTTGGGATCGGCCATGGTTTGTACGTACCGGCTACCTGCAGCAGGGCCTGAAAGACTGCACGGGGTATAAGCGGTGATGCGCCTGGAGTAAGGCCCTGGTACAACTTGCCAGCCTGCTTTTTGATCCTTTTGAATATGCGCAACTGTGACGCCATGCGCTGCCTGACTTTTGCGCACTTTCTCCAATGACCAGTTTTTCATTCCATCAGGATGCAGCAAGCCATCATCGGTGTACTCATGATTAACAACCCACAATCCCTTACTAGAGGATGTTTGATCGGGAAAGTATGCACAACCATCATGATGCATACCAAATTGCTTCGCTTGTTGTTCAGGGGTATTGATTACATCATAGGAAATGACCGGAAACTTACCGTTAATAGGATCCCCCCAAGCCGCGAGTACAGACCAACGATAGCCTTTGGGTACCGCGATGTTGTCGCTGGCCATACTTAATGGCACAGACTCGAACGTAAAGGGTTTGGCACCACCCCAACTGGATTTAGCACTTTGGGCAATCCCCGGATTTGAGGCAAAAAGGGCTAATAGCGCCGCACTTGATTTCAAGAACATTCGCCGCTCAGGCTGGTCAATTAGAGAATATTCAGGGTCAAAACGAGGATTGGTTATGGGGTTATCAAATTCATTCATGATGCAATACCTCGGCAATTTTTGGACAGCTAATCATTAACCAGCTTAATGACAGTTTAGTGACCTCTTTTTTTCTTGCCAACTTCTTGATGAAGCTACATTTCAAAAGACCCATGACTTTGCTATGACAGGCAAATCGTTGACATAAATCTGACATCAGTCTGTCATGAAGTTTCGATAAAGTTTCATTTCTCCCTTCACGTAGTACCTTATTAACCGCCCACAATGGGCGGTTTTTTTGGGAGTCTAAATATGGTTCGATCAAGATCAATATGGAGACAGTCAATGGAGTCCGAGCGTAAAACTGAATTACTGACCCTTGAAGATCAATTCAAGCATCTCGATATCCAGCATGAGCTAAAAGACCGCCTGATTTGGCAGTACCTATCTAATCGCGAGAGAAAAAGAGATTTTGATAATCACCAAAACGAAGTTGATACCGACTGGGGTAATTAATGACTTGCTACTTCCCCAGCAATCGCTTCAGCACTTTGGCGGGCTAAATTTGCCTCATTAGCCTCCACCATCACGCGCAGAACAGGTTCGGTTCCTGAGGGTCTAATAAGGACTCTTCCTTTGCCAACAAGGCTCTGCTCAACCCGACTAATCATTGATGCGAGCTTCTGATCGGTTTGCCAGTTGTAGTCAGGTTTGGTTTTGATATTGATGAGCACCTGTGGGTAGATCTCAATACCATCGAGCAGTTCTTTCAAAGACTTTTGCTTCTCTTGCATCGCTGCTAGAACCTGAAGAGCAGCAATCGTGCCATCACCCGTGCTGTGCTGGTCTAAGCACAGCAAGTGGCCCGATCCCTCGCCGCCAATAATCCATTGCTTTTCTTGTAATCGCTCAAGTACATAGCGATCACCGACCTTGGCGCGCTCAAAGCCAATGCCGAGCTTCTTAATGGCGTTCTCGATGGCTAGATTCGTCATTAAGGTTCCAACCACACCACCAATCTTTTGGCCACGATCTAAACGATCCTTAGCCAAGACATACAACAACTCATCTCCATTAAAGAGTCGGCCGGTGCTATCTACCATCTGTAAACGATCCGCATCGCCGTCCAACGCAATACCAATATCAGCCTTACATTCTTTAACCTTTGCGATGAGCGCCTCGGGTGCAGTAGCGCCACAGCGATCGTTAATGTTTCTGCCATTGGGCTCTACGCTGATGGCAATTACATGGGCCCCTAACTCATGAAGTACTGGAGGCGCAGTGTGATAGGCAGCGCCATTGGCACAATCAATCACGATTGTTAAGCCCTTGAGATTAAGGTCCGCCGGAAATGTTGATTTGCAAAACTCTATATAGCGACCCGCAGCATCATCCAGACGAAAGGCTTTACCCAATTTATCAGAGCTCACGCAGCCCATTCGGTTCTCAAGCTCTTGCTCAATCTCTAGCTCAAACGCATCCGAGAACTTATCGCCCTTAGCTGTAAAGAACTTAATCCCGTTGTCTTGATACAGATTGTGGGACGCTGAGATCACGACACCAGCAGAGAGACGAAGTGCTTTGGTGAGGTAGGCAACTCCAGGCGTTGGCATCGGCCCACATAGAGTGACATCAACACCCGCGGCCGAGAACCCCGACTCGAGTGCAGCCTCCAGCAGATAACCGGATATGCGCGTGTCTTTACCAATGAGTACCCGCTGACGCTCATTCGGTTTGGCATGACGGGTAAGCACCTTACCAGCGGCATACCCCAAGCGCAACATGAAATCAGGAACGATCGGTGGGATCCCAACCTCTCCCCGAATACCATCGGTACCAAAATATTTTTTACTCATGCTTCATTATAAAACTTGTAATCTCCTGCTCTCGCATCGCCTGCCAGATCTTTAAGGCGTCGACTGTCTCGCGCACGTCATGCGTGCGTACGATCTGTGCGCCGCGCTCCACAGCCAAGATAGCTGCGGCAATACTGGGGATGAGTCGGTCACCAACCTCTTGATTGGTCACCTTACCTAACATCGATTTACGAGAGATACCTGCTAAAACAGGGTATCCATGCTGGGTCAACAATTGAAACTGGGCGAGCAGTTGGTAGTTATGCTCCAGACTTTTACCAAAACCAAACCCTGGATCAATCGCGATCCGATCGGACGCAACACCAAGCTCTTCCAGCAATGCACAACGCTCCAATAAAAATGCCTGTACGTCTTGTACAACGTTCGTGTAATTGGGATTAAACTGCATGGTCTGAGGGTCGCGCTGCATATGCATAAGAACCACACCACAGTTCGATTGCTTGACGACCTCTACCGCTCCCTCCTGACGAAGCGCCCAAATATCATTCACGCAGTCCACACCTAAATCAAGAGCTGAGCGCATGGTCTCCGGCTTATAGGTATCAATAGAGAGCGCTACACCGCAATCCTTCAGTGCTTCGATTACCGGTAAGACACGATCGAGTTCTTCTTGAAGCGCAACTGGTTCTGCGCCAGGTCGCGTTGACTCACCGCCAATATCGATGATGTCCACACCAGCAGTAATCATTTTCTCGGCTTGTTTAAGGCCAGCATCGCGCTGATAAAACTGCCCGCCATCCGAGAACGAATCAGGGGTGGCATTCAAGATGCCCATTACCAAAGGTTTGGTATTCGGCTGGAACTCAAAAAGAAAACGCCCGCAGCGCCATGCCGCGGGCGATTGTTTGGCCTGCATGATTAGGCTGTTGCGGGTTCACCGCCTGCAGCAGGTCCTTGCGTTCCGCCTGCAGAGTTACCAAAGGCAGTCGCGGTCACTGGCTTAGGAGCCTTGGGAGGACGGCCTGCCATGATGTCATTAATCTGCTCGGCATCAATGGT
>JAIXPN010000034.1 GCA_027486235.1 Burkholderiaceae bacterium | reverse complement strand
ATGAGTCCTCAAATGAATAAACTAGCCAGCAAATACACCACTCGCCTACCCCGCTATCAATGGCTGGGTAAGAAAACTCATGCGGCCACCTTGCAAGCCCTATCGCGAAGCCATCTGATGGTCATTACCAGCCTTATGGAGGGTGGCGCCCATGCAGTGACCGAAGCAATTGCAATTGGCATTCCTGTAATTGCCTCATCGATTCCTGGCAATCGTGGCTTATTGGGGGATGATTATCCTGGCTACTATCCTGTGGGCAATGAAAAAGCTCTGGCAACATTAATTAGTAAAGCAGAGACGGATCCTGCGTTTTATAAGACGCTTGAGAAATCGGTGCGAGCACGGCGCAAATTGGTACAACCTCACTACGAGATGCGCACACTAAAAACATTGCTTAGAACGACGATTAAAAATGCGTCCCCAGAGGACTAAAGGACTATCTAGAGAGTTGCGGTGCGGCGCGTTTAGCCACAATTTGTAATTTAGGATCGTTATTGAGAATACCGGTCAGTTGTCCTGTGGTAATCTGGCCTTTGAATGAATACTTCGTTGCCCCATCTTGGTATTCGAATTCCAGCTGATTACCATTGATACGACCATCTTCAAAATGAATCGTACGGCTATTCGGGCTCTGGATGGAGCCATCAAAAAACTGCTTCTTTTGCCGAATCACTAGATTTGCCTTATCCACCCTTGGTAGCCCATTGATCGCCCAACTTCCATCTACCTTGGCAGGCACAACCCATAAATACGCCATATCACCAGATCGGGTTTTAATCTCGCGATCGGGTATCCATGAGTCAATCCGGAAGGTGTTCGATACCACTCGAGTTCCAGGCTGCATCGCCAAGATCTTCGGCATCAATCGAGTATTTAGACTCTCACCCAAATAGAGGGTCAGAACAGTTGCCTGCGAGAAATCCTCAACAAAGATATCGCCTCGCCTAAAACTAACCAAGTTTTGCACCTTCGCCCGCTCTGCATTTCGGATTGAAAGTGCGACTAGATCGGGGTTGTATTCAATACCGTAGGCACGAACTCCGTAGAGCTTTGCAGCCTCAATCGGGATAACACCATCCCCAGATCCAAGGTCATAGAGAATGTCTGTTGACTTCACCCCTGCCAGGGTCAGCATCTCATGGGTGGTCTCCACCTTGGTTGGCATCCAAATAATGTCCTTACCATGAGCAGCCATACGCAACTGAAACTGATCATCGCCATAGTTTGTAGAAGAGCAAGCAACCATCCCGGTGAGAGCAATTGCAGCGAGACAGCCGAGAAGTATGCGATTGGTGTGCATCAAAGTACTAAACAAAGAGGTGGGCCGAAGTCCTTAGCCACTTACTTATTAGCCATTGCTTCAATTTCAGCAAGGGTGACGAATCCCTTATTCTGGCTATCAATGCGACTGAAGTGATCGTAGATCCTTGGCATACAACCTTTAGCTTCATTAGGAGTTAGTTTGCCATCTTGATTTATATCGCATTTGGCAAATCGGCTGGCAATTTCTTTATCGCGCGACGCATCATTCGCAAAAGATTGAGGCGGTAATAGCAAAGTAAGAGACATGCTTAGATAGACTAGATTTCTCATTTCAATTAAATCCTTTTGGTAATAGCTAAGAAGCATGAACCAAGAAAGCTCATTATTTAATAAAAGATATCGGTTATAGCGGCATTATGCCTAAAACAAGTTAGTCGGAGCAATGAATCTGCACTTTAGGGAAACCATCTCAATTTTTCGTCTTGTATTGAGTGGGACAATAGGCGCGCTGAATACTTGGATCACGCAATGCGTGGTGTTTGGTTTGACGGCCGTTTACGCGTTTTCGCCACAGCTCATAAGAACTACGTTTCAAACTCTTACGCATCAATGCTTTTACTTCAGCCTCAGACATCTTAAATTGCGCCTCGATCGCCTCAAATGGGGTGCGGTCCTCCCAGGCCATTTCTACAATACGGGATAAGTCAGACGCTTGAATATTTTTCATCTCTAAGATTAAACACGAAAATGACAAATCCGGTGCGGGCATCAGGCGATGACCCTATTAAATGAATTCCCAGGGGCTGGCTAAGTATTGCTAATTAAGTGATGTGCCATCCGATGGCCGCTTATCCAGGCACCCTCTACTGTCGAGTTTTTTAACCAATCGCCACAAAGGCCAACCCGGATAGCCTCATCGTAGGCAAAGTTTAATTCACTGGGGGTTTCTAACTTCGCATAGCGCCATAGATGCGTTTGATATAAGTCGCAGTCAAGCTTCGTAAGGTCTTTAAACGCCTGCAATAAGATGGGTTCAATTTCATAGTGATTAAGATCAAGATGCTCTTGGGACCATGTATTACCAGCCTGTGCTACCCATGTCTCATAAAGTGATCGCCCTGGCTTTGTGTTATCTCTTGCCAGCCAAGAAAAAGTACTACTCTCAACAAAGGCTCCATCAAAACCCAAATCGAGCGGTTGCTTGAAGTATCCAATTAGGGTCCAGCACGGCAACATCACCACATTGGTACAGATTTCATTCAGGTTCACTGAATGCGATCCAATTAATGCTCTAGCCTGAACAGAGGGTATTGCACAGATTAAATATTCAAATGCGCAGTCAAAAGTGCCCTGCTCTTTGGTTGTAATGCGCCATAACTGGTTAATCTGTTTGAGCTCAGTAACCGTGTGTTGAGTATGTACATTCAAAGACTGGGCAAGATATTTCGCTGGAGCAGTCATTGCGGGTACGCCAACATAGCGCAGTGTTGAAGCCTCAATGGAATGAATGGACCCTCGATTGAGGCTCACAATCCTGCCATCCCACGGCGCTATGACTTTGGCACTTAACCACTCGTTCACTTGGCCTGAAAATAATGGGTCTTTAACCGTAAAGTATTGAGCGCCATGGTCTGCCTCCCACTCTTGGAAGTAACGATGGCTCATTCGTCCGCCCACACCTTTACTTTTATCAAATACATGCACATCAAATCCTGCTTTGACAAGTTCACTAGCGCAGGACAGCCCTGCTATTCCAGCACCAATAATGGCAACCCGTTTTTTAATGAATGGACTCATCGTGAATGACTTTAGCTAAGAGCAGAATATGCTTGATAGTGTTGTAAATCGACAATATCTGTTGTTGGTGTTGATTGAAGTGCTTTTTTGATCAATTTATAGATATCCAAATCAAACTCTGGGGCGCCATCACGCAACAATTCCTCGACTTCACTCTCGTTAATAGCGCTTCCTAAGTAGCACCAATGATCAAAGACATGAATATCGTCTCCCTCTTTAATTCCAATGGCTGCAGGATAAGGCCATATTGACACTTTGAGCTTTTGCAACGCCATCTGGATCCTTAAATCATGCAAACGCCGAGGCTCAACTCCAATGCAAGCACCCTTACATTGTTTAACATGAAACCCAAAACACGAGTTGCCCGGCTGTAATTTCTCAAAGCCTAACAAGCCCTCACACAATTGATTGCGCTTAGCGATCGACTGGAGGGTTTGCAATGCCTCACGTTTACTGTAGAACAGTCCATATAAATTATCTTGTCTCCCGGGCTTTAGTTCGCGGTGACTGACTAAACGAATTTCAAGTTGATCGCCGTGCTCGAGAAGTTCCCAGGCGCATAAATCCTTAGAACGGCGAAGTTTGATGTTAAAACTAGGCAACCTTTCTTTAATCAAGCGGGATTCGAGAAGTAAGGCACCGAGCTCGCCGCCCGTCTCTATCCAATCTATGTCGCGCACCTGCAGGGAGAGCTTCATTTCTTTGCGGTTTGATAGTGAAGCCTGAAAATGCCCCATTACCCTAGACCGCAGATCATTACTCTTACCAATATACAGGGGCTGCTTGTTCTCGGCATAGAAGATATAGACACCCGGTCGATTCGGTAACTCATCTATCAGCTCACGATCAATATGCGGGGGTAAGCTGGGTCGACCAAGCAAATACTCCACCTCTGACAATAACTTATCGGGACCAAATAAGACCTCACATCGCTGCCAGAATTGATATAAAAGCGTAGCATCATCCAGGGCCCGATGGCGATTCTGGACCTTAAGGCCATGGACAGTAATTAGAGTATCTAGATTGTGTCGCCCTTGATCGGGAAATAAACGGCGTGATAGCTTGACCGTGCAAATTACTTTTGGTGAGAACTCGATCCCTACCCGCTTAAATTCTGCTTTAAGAAAGCTGTAATCAAAACGAGCATTATGGGCAATAAAGATTTTGTCTTTGAGCTCAAGATAAAGTGCATGAGCAATCTCGTCAAAACTGGGTTTAGCATTTACCATCGCTGGCGTAATACCTGTAAGCTTTTGTATATTGTTCGGAATATAAACACCGGGATTAATCAAGGAAGACCATTCCGAGATCTCCCGATTGTCTAATGTGAGAATCCCCACTTCAGTAATGCGATCGATATTGGCTCTTGACCCCGTTGTTTCAATATCAACGAAGGCATAGATGGGGTCTTTGGGTGGCATCTTTTGGCTAAAAGGATCATCAACAAAATCAACTGTTAATTATCTAGCCCAAACTCTTTTCTTGCTGATCAATCCCTGAAAGACCCCAAGCTAAGACAATTAAACACCGACAGACAATCCTTAATAATCGGTTGCAGGAGTTAGGTATTAAATGACTTTGCAATGAATATTCTCATGAAGTATCCTAGAGCGTCATCATCAAAATGCATAACTTTGTGTAAGTCTATTAAGAGCGGAACCTACCATGTCACCTTGGAAAGCAGCCCAGATCGGCGATCACTTTGATCAAATTGATACACCTGCTCTAATTCTGGATCTGGATGCCTTTGAGCGTAATATAAAACGCTTACAAGATGCGATGTCCGGCACAGATGTACGCTTACGTCCCCATGCCAAAAGCCATAAATGCCCTGATATTGCACTGCGCCAGATTAAAGAAGGTGCAATTGGTATCTGTTGCCAAAAAGTCAGTGAGGCAGCTGTCTTTGTAGCGGCAGGAGTGCCAGACATCCTCATTACCAATCAGGTAGTCGGTGAAAAAAAAGTGGCGCATGCACTTGATTTAGCTCAACGTGCTCGTATTGGCATTTTGATTGACCATGAAGATCAGGTGTCCGCTTTCGCGCGCGCCAGTGCTAACCGTAAGATAAAGATTGATGTCTATATTGAGATTGATGTTGGTATGGGTCGTTGTGGGGTTG
The DNA here is from genome assembly GCA_027486235.1 of Burkholderiaceae bacterium. Taxonomy (GTDB): domain Bacteria; phylum Pseudomonadota; class Gammaproteobacteria; order Burkholderiales; family Burkholderiaceae; genus Polynucleobacter; species Polynucleobacter hoetzingerianus. The sequence continues at coordinate 2,128 of JAIXPN010000034.1, read as the reverse complement.
CCTCTATTGAACAAGCGGTCGAGCTAGCCCGTCAAATTGATCAAGCGCCCTACCTAAACTTTATGGGACTGCAGTGCTACCACGGTAGCGCGCAGCATTATCGACTTCCCGAGGAGAGGCAAAGCGCAATTGCAGCCGTGTGCGCAAAGGCGTCTGCAACTAAAGAGGCTATTGAACAACTGGGCATCAAGGTAGAAAGAATCTCCGGTGCAGGCACTGGCTCTGTCATGCTGGAGCGGGACTCCAAGATATTTAATGAAGTACAGGCAGGTTCCTATATTTTTATGGATCGCGACTATGCTGCTAACCAGCGCGATGGGAATGACTTACATTTTGAACACGCATTATTTATTAAAACAGCTGTACTCAGTCATCCCACTCAAGATCGAGCCGTTGTTGATGCAGGATTGAAGGCATCCAGCGTTGATTCAGGAATGCCTGCTGTGTGGCAACGCCAGGATGCAAGTTATCTCAAAGCCTCTGATGAGCATGGTGTCTTAAAACTTACTGCTGGATCATCATTAAAACTGGGAGATAGTCTTATGTTGGTTCCTGGTCACTGCGATCCAACTGTAAATTTATACGATGAAATAGTCTGTGTTCGCGATGATCGGGTTGAAGCAGTTTGGCCAATCTTGGCCCGTGGCGCCATCCTATAAAAGTAAATCTGGTAGCAAAAAGAAGTTTATTTCTATCCCTAACTTCTTAAGTTGATCAGCTTCTATGAAGAAATTAAATTTACTTTATTTTGCCTGTATCACCATCTATAGCTCATATGGGGTTGGGCAAACTGCTGCCTCAACTGACCCCTCAGCATTCCTGGGGCTAGAAAACCGTTCTCATGAATTCAGCAAAGATTCAGTTATTGAGCTTTGGGGCTATCACAACGGTTATGGCGAGGAAAATTTTAGTGACACGGTAAGGCTTCGTCTGTACCAACCACTGCAATTTGGTAGTTGGAATGGTATGTTCCGTTTAGACACTTCTTATGTCTCTAATTGGGGTCCCGATGATCCTGGTCAAAGTAGCGGCCAATTTAGCGCTGGCAATACCTTTATTACGGTTTGGGGGCAGCCCCCAGCTTTTTTACCGAACTGGGGGGTCAATCTCGGCGCCCGACTCATTATGCCCTTTGGTAACAATGGGCAATGGGCGATTGGCCCACAAATTGGCTCTGTATTTAAGCCAAAAGAGCCTAGCAAAACCATTTTGGCTGATTTTTCACCATTGGTTCGATACATGTACGGATTTGATACCAAAAATAATTCATTTGCAGCAAATCCAACTCAACCCTCACTGCTCAGGACCTTAAATCTTTTTCCAACCATTGGTCTGCAATTAACACCAACCACTCAAATTCGTTTTTGGGATGAGAACCAGATCATTTACAACACTGCCGGCGGCGGTTGGTTTGTCCCCATTGACGCGATGATTACTCAATCACTCAATAAAAATTTACTGTTTGCGGTTGGCGCCAGTAAACAAATAATACAAACATTTAACTCGTATGATTGGTCAATCTATGGAAAGATATCAATTAGCTTTTGATTGAAAAATTTCAGCCATGGATTGGTTATTCGTGTCTAAGTACTTGAAAATTCCAACAGTTTATTTTCAATTAAATTCTTTGAATACGATGGTTTTATTGATATTTTTTGGGCAGTATTTCTAAGCCTGAATCAATACTGATTAAGTTTGCGTCCACTCCTCATTAAAGTCGTTTACCAGTGACTATCAATTTGGGATCGCCATTTAGGATACCGCTCATTTGGGACCCATTGATTAGTCCTTTGAACGAATATTTTTTGGAATTGACCACAAACTCGAACTCAATTCCATTTCCCCGAATTCTGCCGTCCTCAAGTGCAATTGTCTGCTTTCCTTGCTGGTTAATCGATCCATCAAAAAACTGTTTATTCTGGATAAAGCGAATGGCTGTCTTATCAATATTAGGCAAGCCTGTAAGTTCCCAAGTGCCATCAATATTAGCCGGAATAATCCACAAATGGGCAATTTCATTTAATGAGCCAAGAGAGGTTTCTCTTGAGCGTACCTGCACCTCTTGATCGGGAAGCCATGATCCCATTCGAAATGAGTTTGAAACTACTCGCGTTCCAGGCTTCATCTT
>JAIXPN010000009.1 GCA_027486235.1 Burkholderiaceae bacterium | reverse complement strand
GTACTTCAACCCATCTCTTGCGTACAAAATTGATGCGGTTGTTTGGCCGCCATTAACAATCTGGAAATCCTTAATGTAATCAATTAAAAGAGAGCCATCAGGCGCAGTTGAGGTATTAACAGCTGATGCCGTGGCCGTTAGGCCGTTATTGTAGGCAAAAAACATTGATGGTTCATCAGAGATCGTCTTCAGAATTCCCTTATTAACATCTGTCCTTGCCTGAAGATAGGTTCGAACGTTTTGCTCTAACAGTCTATTACCATAGTTTGCAAATATATCGGCAAGAATTGGGCCAGGGATTGCAAATAGATAGCTTTTATACCCCACAGCATTGCTAGAGGCTTGAATACATGAAATACCGCCAGAAAAATCATTCGCTAAGTCAATTTCGACAGGGTCAAAGCCTGTAGAAGAAATTTTTTCGTACCTTTCAATATCAAAAGTATTTGTATGAACTGTTAGCCTATCAATGTCAAATGACTCAAATACTTTTTTACGAATCTTAAGATGAGCATTAGTAAAAACTAAAACTCTTATTCTTGCAATTTGATCCACATAGGAACGAATGAGCATAGCTAACTTATAGTCATAGCTTGACTCCTCTAAATCTTCAAGAGATTTACTGGATAGCGCCAACTTAAGAAAGCGTGCCACTCCTGCAACAGCCTTCTCTACATCGCTTGCATTGATTGATGGAAGACTATCATCCTGAAAATAAGCGCAGACACCAAGATATAGATCACCTGAAGCACCTGCAGTATCTTCAGGTATGTCAAATGCGTACCCATCAACACGATAGCCACTACCACTAAGAATTGGCGAATATGTGAGATCTGGACAATCACCGTTTTCAGCTGCTAACTGCGAAAATACCTTAAAAAACTCTTCCACCTTGGGAATGCCATCGGCCGCAGATCCTATAGCAATATCTTCAGCTAAATTTAAGTACTCTTTCTCCAAATTACTCACTTAAAGTCTCCACAAGCTTATCCCAATCGATTTGAAAAGATGATATTGCAGCCCCAGAAATCACATACTCCGCTGTAACAACTCCAACTGGCACGTTAGAAAGGGTTAGCTTAGGAAAATTGTCAGAAACCTCATAGATAAGGCGCTCATCGAGATCAAACCTTTCTTTGCACACCTCCTGCTCTTCACTGAGGCCAGACAAAACGATTTTTCTCTCGAATTCAGCATAGGCAATACGGTTAGCCTCGAATCGCTGAAACAATCTTTGAGCCAGTTCTATAACTGAATGCCCCTTATCTGATGGAGTAATGCGATTTAAAGTAATTTTTAAATTATTCCCGCCATCATCAAGCTGATCCAAAGAGCTAATTCTTAAGCTGATGGCTTTTGTGGCCAGCTGAGTCTTAACCTCAATACGGGTTTTATTAAAACCTATATCTCGTTTGTCTCCAATTGGACCCCTCCAGCCTTGGACTATTAATTCGTCAGGCGCAATATTAGACCCAAGTATTGATTCAAATGTATGTAGCTCACCCCACAAACCTATGACTTCATTGCGGGTTAGCCCAACCTTACCCCTACGCTTCAAAAGCTCTGACCAATCCCTCAAGCATTCAATAGCAGTGTTAAATGAGTCTTCTAAATTCTTGCCACCCTTGGACCTCTCGGCAATATCAAAACACATTACGGTAAAGCTCTTAAACAAATGTTCATCAGTTAAAGTAATCCCTATCCTCGATCCGCTTGAGGTATGAGCAAAAGTTACTTCTAAATTCTCAAAAAAAGGTAGCTCAGGGAAATCAAAAGCAATGTCTTTGGCTTCAATAATTAACTCTCTATCACCATTTAGAGCGTAATCAATGAAAAAATCTAATTGATGATCTGGATATACCCTAAGCCTTCCAGAAGAATGGCTTTTTGCTCCGAGGGCATTCCATTGGGATTCAAAATCATTCATCTTCAATTACCTCATCCGTAACAGATTCTTCACGTAATGCCTGAACCATAGCCATTAAACGCTTTGAAGCCTGATACTTTCTTTCCTTACACTTAATCTGCGTTCCAGGAAGCAAGATTCCCATTGATACAACTGGCTCCTCTTTAGAGAGCTTCATTGAAAAGCCCTCAGGTGGCTCTAATTGGATAAAGTGAATCAATAAAAGCGGGTGAGATCTTGCTACAGAATGAGCCCAAGTTCTTGATGGAGTCGATTCATCATCCCCGCTTTCTTCAGGCTTTTTCATCAACTCTCTAGCGCGCTTTTCGTAGCTTTCTTGGTCTTCACCCAAGCAAAAATCATCCACGCCGAAAGCAACAGCGTTCTTTTTATTTACCTTAATGACAGTATCGGATTCACGAACGGTACCACTTCTGCTTCTGCAGAACGCGGGCTTATCCAATGCAATTGGAAACTTAACCGCCCCAGCTTTGCCAGCAGTTACATAGGGAATCCCGATATCCCAGTCACTCAATTCACCTCCTAGGCGGTCTTCGATATAAGAAGTCAACAAACTAGTTCCATCAGCTGAAATTACATCAAACTCAGTCTGAGGAAAGTTTACTTTCTTGATGAATTCAATAACAAATTTTCCTGGAATTCCTTTCCAGACTAGAGCTTTATTTTTTATATCGTTCTCATATCCGCCCGAAAAATCCTTATTAAGAATTTCCATAAACTCTTTGACAAGCTTCATATTTCTATTATTTACAACAGGATCATCGCTTAATGAGTGAGCCTGCACATGTCTAGTCGAAAAGTCTTCTGCAAGAGAAATTGGTGTTGCCGAACGCATTTTATTTGCTGCGGTAATGGATATTCCGGTTGGGCTTTGTCTTACCTTTAGGCCAAAATCATATGGAGTTTTACCTAACAACGCCATTCTCTGGAAATCAACTCGCAACTCTTCAACTGACTCACTGATAGCAGCAAAGTCATCAATTAAATCTTGGGTTGCATGGATTCTGCAAAGCTTTTCAAACCCTGGTCTATAACCAAACCATCTACCCATTTGCAGCAATGTATCTGCTGCACCAATATTTCTAAGGGCATAGGAGATAGCTAATCCCTCAAGAGTTAATCCACGCGCAAGGGCTAGGCCGCCAATGGCAATGAGATGAAGACCTTCTGGGGGCGCCTTTTCGTAATCAATTGATACACCCTTCATGTTCACCAATTTTGTTTGAATTGAGTTGATAGCATCCAGTAGCTTGGTTCTAATTAAATCCCAATCTATATCCGCACTTACAACATGTTCATATTCAAGCTCCCAAACACGATGAAGCTCGGTCAATATTGAGGATTTCTTCCAATCAGCAAGAGCCCATGATCTAACCGCATCAGAAGCTAGTTTTAATAATTCATCAACATGCTCTTTGACTTGCTGTTGCACATAATTAAATCTACTAACATTTATGAGCATTGATGAATGTGATGTTCCATTACCATCTGCTAATCTAATGGCTCTAAATAGTATGTACTCCATGACGGCTTCTTTAAGGCTTGGCGGTAGAGCCTCAAGCTCATGGTTAGATTTATGCTTTAAATGCAACAATTCTTGATAGTCATTTGGAATGGGTCTGACACATGCCTCCAATAAGTCACCCTCTTCAGTGAATAAACGGTACGAACCGACATAGTTATCAGGAGGATCAAGTGACTTTATAAAATCAGCAGGAAATAGATCCTCATTCAGCATCTCATCAGCCGACTCTGGATCAATAAAGATATTTGCAAACGGGGTAGCTGTATAGCCGACATAAGTAGACTGCCTGCATGTCTTTAAAATCTGCCGGATTTTTTTATTAATTTCAGTTGCTTGATAAGGATTTGCATTGGTATTAACGCTGGCATTGTCAGCCTCATCATCAATAAGAAGCATTGGTCCATCTAACTCAGCTCCATTGTTTAACCCCTTCAACCAGTCGGCGATTTTCTCAAGCACCTTGGGATTCTTTTTAGTAACGAAAAGAATTGGCTCAGCAAATGTCCCTTGATGCGCTCCAACAGCGCCAGCCGTAGCTGTATTAAAGTCTGATAGTTGTGTAGTTCCGCAAAATGGATATCTAGGTACGTAGTCAGGATTCTCATATTTAAGAATATTGGCGACTTCGTATATTTTTGTGTGCGTTGAATCGCTGACTGATGATTTGCCAACAAAAGCTTTGTCTAATCGAACTTGGGTTTGATATCTCAGGGAATTAGTTTGACCTGCCAACACAATAATAATTCTGTAGCCTACGTCGGCTGCCTTTGATATCAAGGCAGAATAGTTGGTGGTTTTTCCCATCTGAACGTGACCCATCACCAAACCACGTCTTCTGTTCCATGACTCTTTATCTTTTGGGTTTCCTAAGAACTCCATGATTTCATCGCTGACGTCATCTACAGAGTTAACAACTGCCTTTGGTAGGATTGTTTTTTGAATCCAAAAAGCCTTTAATCTGCTCCAGTAATGGAAGTCGATATTTTTCTTTTCTTTCTCATACCACTTAACAAAGTTCTTTTTCAGTATGTGGCCATTTTCTTGAGTGGTGCCATAGATTGTTTCTAAGTGCTTAACAAATCTCTCAACTTCACTTTCAGATAAACTAAAAATTACGCCATGTTGCCTTACCGCCTGGTCGAGATATCCAATCGGCACGACTCTCTGCCCATTTAAATCGGCATCTATAAGCTCGCGAATGTAATTTAGCTTTGCTCTAAATTCAGCCTCATTCATACCAAACCCCATTTTTCTTTAATATTATTTTTTATATAGCTCTCGGAATACTTCCATTGACTACTGAATGGTTCCATCTTGTTTGCAAATTCTAAGAATTCATTTAGGGTTGGCTGTCTGCCAGTTTGCCTAAGGCAAGCCATAAAGCAAGCATCGATTAAGACTTCAAATATCTCAGGGTCGGTAATCGCCTGAACTTGCTCCAATTGATTGTCTTCCCTATCCCTAATCATCGCTTCTGTTGGTACATAGGACTCAATAAGCTTTAGAGCCTCTCTTGCAATCTCCGAATCCTGAGATTCCGCTATTAACTCCCAAATAAAGGGGTGGTCACGATTGATTTGATAGCGAATTCTCCCGTTATAGGCGACTCTTTTCCAGACGGGCTCTTTCCTGTCTATCGTAAGCTCTACGCCTCTTCTTCTATTGGCACTTACAGATCTCTTACCAAATTTTCTAAGCAACTCCTTAAGACCCGTCCTCAATACAACCGGAAGCTGAGCATCAGATTTATCGAGTGTAATTTTCCAATCCTTATCTAAGGTATTTGGTAAATCAACCCGAACCCTCATTAATTGGGACAGCTCTCCATGAGGCATTAGACGGAACCAAGTTCCATAAATAATGAGCCTTTTATTTCTATACACATAAAAGCCTTGATTTCTAACTAGGCCCTCATCTCCGCCTAGCATCTCCCTTTCTTCAACGGTCAATTTAGAAAAGTGAGGAATGATGAAAGGCTGTACCGTAATTTCTTCCTTGCCTCTTAACTTAATTTGGTCCTCATCAACAGTTTGAGTTGCTGGGTGATGACTCATAAACGGATCTATGGGCTTCAATACATAACCCTGCATTTCAATCGTGAGCTTATTCCCCGCATCACCTGATAGGTAACGATGAAAGATTAATGAAAGTTGCTTGCTTGCATGAGATATCTTTTCATTTAGTTGTTCATCAAGGGTTGATGAAATATCTTGGTCAAGCAAGCGATCGCATCTACTCCAAATTACTTCAGTTCCAGAATTTGAATTTGGCGGAGCTCGAAATAACTTAAGTGCATCATCGCCAACCAATAACTCCATTGACCAATCTTCTAAATTATCTATATCCCAAATTGCAGCAGTGCATTCCAATCCTCTCCATGAGACAACCGTTAGAACCCTAGCCTGCGATAAAGACGCCGACTTCAAACCCCAGCCAAATCTTCCTAAATCATTCAGTTCACGTGGATCCTCAGGATTTGCACTAGCTGGTCGCATGGCTGCAACCAACTCGTCTCGACCCATACCCATTCCATCATCTCTGATGCGAACTACAACATCCTTTTCGATGGGCTCAAAAAGGATTGAAACCTTTTTTGCCTCAGCTCTGATACTGTTATCAATCAGATCTGCAAGTGCCGCCGCAAGGTCATAGTTGCCAAAACTTCGGGCAGTTGCCATTAATGATGATGCGTCGGGGGGATTAGAAATTCGCATGTATCTTGTTGTTTTTATCGCTTATAAACTGGAAAAGTTAATAAATCTATTAAGTAATCTATAAGTATTTAATATTACCTTATTGATAACTTAAACCATGTGTTTAACTAATGGTCTAAGTAGCTGCGGTTTTCAGACATCCGCATGAAATCCAAGTCCATGGTTTGGGATTGGGTAAATTCCCAGTCTTTCGGGAAAGTGATCTCATCCTTTTTCCAGCATTGCCGCCTCACTTCATCAATAGCCTCCATTTCATAGTCGGTGGCGACAAGTACTAGGCGCTCAAAGTCTTTGTTTGGGTTCTTTTTAGATCTCGGTACTTTTTGCTCATCATCAAGGGGCTTGACCCGCAAGAAATTAAGCCAATACACCTTAAAGCTGGGGCCAAAGATCTGATCGACCAATAAGGCATCGGTATTGTGGGGATCTTCTTCATTGATCTGAATGACCTTTAAGCCTTTTGCGGCAACAAACGCGAGGTATTGCCTAGCCTCTGCATGTGTTTCAAACCGAATGCTAAGCAGTTCATTGCTAGACCAGAGCTTGGATTGATCAACCAGATCAAAGATGAATTGGCCATAGCCTCCTTGG